>NZ_JAPPTE010000018.1:0-105213 GCF_026719375.1 Citrobacter sp. W9
TGAGAAATCAGGAAGGCTTGCATTCGCTGCAGGGCTCACTTATAGGCTTACCAGAATGGGCCTCAGAACAAGTTATGCAGCAAATTCGTCAACTGACAAATTACGAGCCAATGATCGGTATTATGGGAAAAACTGGAGCGGGTAAGTCCTCATTGTGCAATGCTCTGTTTGCGAGTGAGGTATCGCCGGTCAGCGACATATCAGCCTGTACCCGTGAACCTTTGCGATTCCGTCAGCAGGTTGGCGAACACTTTATGACCATCGTCGACCTGCCCGGCGTGGGTGAAAGCAGAGCTCGTGATACCGAGTATGCTGCGCTGTACCACGAACAACTCCCCCAACTCGACTTGGTACTGTGGCTGATTAAGGCTGATGATCGGGCGCTTGGAGTGGATGAGCACTTTTATTATCAGATAATTGGGGAAGCTTACCGCCATAAGGTGCTGTTTGTTATCAGTCAGTCGGATAAGGTCGAGCCCACTAGTTGTGGAGAGAAATTGTCCACGAAACAGAAACAAAATATCAGCCGTAAAATCTGTCTGCTACATGAGTTGTTCCAGCCGGTAAATCCGATCTGTGCGGTGTCGGTTCGTCTGCAATGGGGACTGCGGGTAATGGCGGAGCGTATGATTCGTTGCCTGCCACGCGAAGCCAGCAGTCCGGTGGCGGTACAGCTTAGTGCTCCACTTCGTACCGATGCCGTTAATAAAAAAGCCCGTGACGATTTTGGTGAAACGGTCGGCTCGGTACTGGACACTATAAGTTCCATGCCCCTGATACCGGCCCCGGTTCGGACAGTCATCCAGTCTGTACGCGACATCGTGGTATCAGTCGCTCGTGCAGTCTGGAATTTCTTCTTCTGAAAATTAACCCTTCTAACCCGTAGTTTCCTGAGCCCTGCCGCGATTGAGCGGTAGGGCTTTTCTGTCTTTATTTTCCCATCATGAGGAATCTGCTTATGACCCGTCTGGCTTCGCGCTTTGGCGCAGCAAATCTTATCCGTCGTGACCGTCCGTTAACCCGCGAAGAGCTATTTCGTGTAGTGCCCAGTGTTTTCAGCGAGGACAAACACGAGTCCCGCAGTGAACGGTACACATATATACCCACGATTTCTCTCCTCGACAGTCTGCAGCGCGAAGGCTTTCAGTCCTTCTTTGCCTGTCAGACCCGAGTGCGTGACCCAGGGCGTCGCGAGCATACAAAGCATATGTTACGTCTGCGCCGAGAAGGGCAGATTACCGGCAAACAGGTCCCGGAAATCATTTTGCTTAATTCTCACGATGGCTCCAGTTCGTATCAGATGCTACCGGGATTATTCCGTGCGGTATGCCAGAACGGGCTTGTCTGCGGTGAGTCGTTTGGCGAGGTGCGTGTGCCGCACAAAGGAGATGTCGTGAGTCAGGTGATTGAGGGGGCGTATGAAGTACTGGGTATTTTTGACCGTGTGGAAGAGAAGCGGGATGCCATGCAGTCGCTGATGCTGCCGCCACCTGCACAACAGGCTCTGGCACAGGCTGCACTGACGTACCGTTTCGGTGAGGACCACCAGCCAGTGACAGCACCTCAGATACTCTCCCCACGCCGCTGGCAGGATGAGAGCAATGATCTGTGGACCACATATCAGCGTATTCAGGAGAACCTGATTAAGGGCGGGCTCAGTGGTCGGAGTGCAAAAGGCGGGCGAACGCATACCCGCGCCGTGCGTGGTATCGACGGAGATGTGAAGCTCAACCGGGCTCTCTGGGTGATGGCTGAAGCGATGCTGAGTGGGTTTCAGTCCTGAGCTTGTTATCAGCATGTTAGGAAAGGACGCTCCCTGTCCGTTTTACCTCCATTGAGTTGAGTGTTTTTTCACCGCATTTCACGGAGCGCCGCGTCGGGCCTGCCTCCAGTGGAAAATAAAAAATAGTTCATTCCATGTCCATACCCTGTCCGCCCCCCTCTTTAGAATCATTTCATATTCAGTCAGTTAACTATTACGGAGATTTAAGATGACACAGGCAGAGCGCCGTCATGACCGGCTGGCTGTCAGGCTGTCACTGATAATCAGCCGCCTGGTTGCAGGTGAAACGCTGAACATAGCGCGGCTGGCTGCAGAGTTTGGTGTGTCAGTCCGTACCCTGCGACGGGATTTTCGCGAACGGCTGATGTACCTCGACCTTGAGTATCGACGGGGGCAATGCCGCCTGCGCAGTACCGGTGGAGGCGTACAGGGCGAGCTGGATGCGCTGACCTTTGCTCACCGGGCAGGACTGGCCGATATTTTTCCGGGGCTGGACCGGCGTCTGGCGGGCATGCTGCTCACTGCAGGAGGGATGCCCTGCCTGGTGTGGCAACCCCCACAGTCAGTGTCACCGGCCAGCTCGCTGGTGTTTTACCGCCTCGTCAGTGCCATTACCGCATGCCAGCGGGTACTGCTGCTGGCCGAGGGAGAGCGCTGTGACGGACTCGCCCCGTACCGACTGATTTCATTCGACGGCTGCTGGTACCTCACCGGTGAACTTAACGGGTATATCACCGTGCATCCTCTGGCGACCATCCATGCGGTGACAGTACTCAACACCACGTTCACCCCGCTAAAACGTCTCAGCCAGTTAACCACACAGTCGGGCTTTATCCGGGCCCTTCCGCACTTCAGCTGTATCCGCGAAGTCCTGTCTCCTGGGCCCTCTGAGGAGGAGCCGGGCAACACACTGATTTAATTATCTCTGTTAAGAAGGAAAAATAATGACCTGGCATTACGAGAAAAATGGCATACGTCACGACAATGTGACTGAAGACGACATCACCGGCCTGATTATGCGCGGTGAACTGACTGCATCCACTTTGGTATGGCGACAGGGCATGACGGAGTGGCAGCCAATCTCCGCTACCCCGCTGGCTTCGGCGCTGCTCCACAGCACTACACCACCGGCACTGCCAGGAAACCGCATTCCGGGCGGAGTGGTATGGACGCTGGCATTTGCTCCCTTCATTGGTTATGCGCTCGAGCTGTGGACGGCAGGGCTGAACGGAATGTCTTTTGACGAGGCATATGAGGCCGTCTCGGGTGGGCAGTACTGGTTCATCACGCTGCTGCTCAATATCGCACTGGGGTATCTCGATGAACGACGCCTGCGTAAGGCCGGAGTGGATACCACCACGTTCGGCAAACTTGCCTGGCTGGTGCCGTTCTATTTGTGGCGGCGGGCGAAAACCCTTGGTCAGAAACCGGCTTACTTTTGGGTATGGCTGGTGATGCTCGGCCTGACTATCTGGGCCTGAATCGTCGCTACCTGATACTTTCTCTGTTAAGGACCAACGTAATGAAAACGCTGATTAAAATACTTGGCATTACCGGCAGCCTTCTGCTCTGTGCAGGAGCTCAGGCCCAGCCTTATAACCGGACGCTACCTGCAGTCGTCAATGACAACAACGGGAACATTTTCTGGTGCGATGCGCATCGTCAGGTTACCGGAAAATGCGAAGCCATGTCTGTTGACCGCCTGGGCGGGATGGTCACGGTGCGTTCCGCACCCTTTAAAGACTGCGAAGGCGGCCTGTGGGGCTGGATAACTATCATGCACAACGATGTGTCGAAGGGATTCACCGTTACTCCGGACAAGAAATTCGGTCTCACCGTAAAAGACCTGTGCCGTCCGGGCACGATAGTGACCTTTAAGCCCAACCAGAAGAAGCCGGAATATGACGACCTGGTGGCACTTTACCAGGGCAAAGAGCTGTTTCGCTACCGACGCTTCTGATAACACACGATACCAACCTCCCTCATTTTGCCCGACAGCGGGCTGGATTAATTCAGGAAGAAGACCATGCTGAAAATAATGACCTCTGCTGTACCCGCCTTCATTCTGTCACTTGCCGCATTCAGTGCCGGTGCTGCTCAGCTTCCGGCAAGCCTGATGGATAAAGACAATCCCGGTCAGGAGTACTGGTGCCAGGGAAACGACATCAACACCTCCATGTGCTCACTGACCGGTGTCAGCGACGACCATAAATTTGCTCTGATTCAGGATTTGCCCGGTCCAGCCTGTGAAGATTTAAGTTTCGGGATTATTGACCTGGTATTTAACACCGGACTTAACATCCCTTATGACGGTGGTGACTGCAAGGGAGATGTAAAGGCCGGGTTTGTTCGTGGCACAAAAGATAATGCCCTGTATGTGAAGATTGTCCGGGGCAGCAAAACTTTGCGCCTGTATAAGGTGCAGACGGGTTTCTGATAATCACCCCACACCTGCATACTCCCATAGCCCCTGACGCATCTGCGTCAGGGGCTTTTGCTTTTAAGGTACACCGAATGTCTGAATCTCATATGCTGCCACCGGGACCTTTCATCCGACAGCAGGCTGAAGCGGTTACCCGCCGGTATCACAACATCAGCATTGAAGACGACCATGGTAGCCACTTCCACCTGGTGGTTCGTGACTCTGAAGGTCGAATGGTCTGGCGGGTGTGGTGCTTTGAACCTGATGCTGGTGAAGGACATAACCGTTATATCCGACAGTACGGCACCCTCAGAGCATCCTCCTCCTGATTACACCCATCCATCATCCCTGCATGTCCTTTATTTCCCATACGCCAGCCATCGTCGCTGGCGTTTTTATTGACGGAGAATATCCATGACGACACAAACGCAATGCAAATTGATGTCCGCTAATGAACCTCAATTTGACCTTACTGCATCACCAGTACCTGACGAGCAGCGTCTCGATTTCTGGCCGCTGCACTTTGGTGCTATCACACAGTGGATAACGCTGGAACCCCGTATTTTCGCCTGGATGGACCGCTTCTGTGATGAGTACAGCGGTGGTATCTGGTCCTTTTACACGCTCAGCAACGGCGGCGCGTTTATGGCCCCTGATGCTGAGGGGGACGATAAATGGCATCTGTTCAACAGCATGAACGGCAATCGTGCGGAAATGAGTGCAGAAGCCGCAGGTATTGCTGTCTGCCTGATTGAATACAACCATTACGCCTGTCACATCGAATGCGATGCCATGACTGAACACTATTACCGACTGCGGGATTACGCTCTGCAGCACCCTGAATCCAGCGGCATTCTGCGCATTATTGATTAAGGATACTTATGATGGAACGGTCACTTATCCCACTGTCTCCGGTACTTCCACTAACCGCACAACGCACGGTAAAACGCGCCTTAACACTGCTTGATCGACACCTGCGCGAAACTGGCGTGGCATTCACCTCCACCCAGGCAGCCCGTGACTGGCTGACACTGAAAATGGCGGGACTGGAACGCGAAGAGTTCATGGTGCTGTACCTGAACCAGCAGAACCAGTTGATTGCCCACGAAACCCTGTTTGCCGGTTCAATCAGCAGCACCGAGGTACATCCCCGTGAGGTGGTCAAACGCGCCCTGTATTTCAATGCGGCAGCAGTGATACTGGCGCATAACCATCCCTCCGGTGACACCACGCCCAGCCTGGCAGATAAGACCATCACGCAGCGTCTGGTGCAGGCGCTTCAGCTCGTTGATATCCGTGTGCCTGACCATCTCATCGTCGGTGGCGCGCAGATATTGTCGTTTGCTGAACACGGTCTGCTTTGAGGTATGAAATGAAAATTATCAGTAAACGCCGGGCGATGACGATTTACCGCCAGTATCCGGCCTCCCGCATTTTTCGATACTCCACCGGTAAGTACCAGTGGCACGGCAGTGTCTGTCATTACAGCGGTAAGGTCGTTCCTGACATTTCCGGCGTGCTGGCGGTATACGCCGAACGCCGCCAGGACCGCAACGGGCCTTATGCCTGTCTGATGAGTATCACTCTGAACTGACAATAAAGAGGTTATAAATGAGCAACACCACATGGGGCCTGCAGCGGGGTATCACGCCGCGCCTGGGAGCACGTCTGGTACAGGAGGGCAATCGGCTGCACTATCTGGCTGACCGGGCCAGTATCACCGGTAAGTTTAGTGACGACGAATGTCTCAAGCTGGATGTGGTATTTCCACATTTTATCAGCCAGATAGAGTCAATGCTGACCACTGGTGAACTGAATCCCCGCCATGCCTACTGCGTAATCTTGTACCACAACGGTTTCACCTGTGAAGCCGATACCCTTGGCAGTTGCGGCTACGTATATATCTCCATTTATCCCACCCAACGCTAACGAAATTCACGAGAACAAACATGAAAACTCTACCTGCAACAACTCAGCAGGCGGCGAAGCTATGTCTGTCGCCCGTGGCTGTCTGGCAAATGTTACTGATACGTCTGCTGGAACAGCACTATGGCCTGACGCTAAACGACACTCCATTCAGTGATGAGACGGTTATTCAGGAACATATCGATGCCGGTATCTCCTTGGCCGATGCAGTCAACTTCCTGGTGGATAAGTACGAACTGGTTCGTATCGATCGCAGGGGGTTTAACTGGCAGGAGCAATCCCCTT
This sequence comes from Citrobacter sp. W9, assembly GCF_026719375.1. Classification (NCBI taxonomy): domain Bacteria; kingdom Pseudomonadati; phylum Pseudomonadota; class Gammaproteobacteria; order Enterobacterales; family Enterobacteriaceae; genus Citrobacter; species Citrobacter sp. W9. The sequence continues at coordinate 6,417 of NZ_JAPPTE010000018.1, forward strand.
ATCTTCGGGCGGTAGATATCCTGCGAGCACGACAAGCAACTGGCTTGTTTCGACGGAGCCGTAATAACGCTGTATCGTGAATTTTACGGGCAGTACTTCTGGCTTTTATCACTATCCGGGGATGCTTGCAGCGAGATGAAGAGGGCTGGGAGGTAATTGCTTACCTGACCCATTACCTGACCCAAATTACATCCAAAGAAAAAGGAGTCAGACGATTTCTCATCTAACTCCTTGTTTTATTTGGTGGCCCCTGTTGGGTTTGAACCAACGACCAAGCGATTATGAGTCGCCTGCTCTAACCACTGAGCTAAGGGGCCGTGGCGGTGGATTATAAAGTAACTCCGCGTCGCAATCCAGACATAAGCGTACGGATGCTGATTTTATAAACAATGTATTATCAGTCCGTTATACTGTTACTCTGATGTATTGTTCGGAGTAATTATGGTTAAGGACATACTGGCACCAGGGCTGCGGGTGGTGTTTTGCGGCATCAATCCGGGGCTATCTTCCGCAGGTACAGGGTTCCCCTTTGCGCATCCCGCTAATCGCTTCTGGAAGGTCATCCATCAGGCGGGATTTACCGATCGCCAACTGAAGCCAGAAGAGGCGCAACACCTGCTGGATTTCCGCTGTGGCGTGACAAAATTTGTCGACAGGCCAACGGTACAGGCTAATGAAGTGAAGCTACAGGAGATGCGTAGCGGTGGCCGTAAGCTTATTGAAAAGATTGATGACTATCAGCCCGCCGCGCTGGCGATTCTTGGCAAGCAGGCGTTCGAGCAAGGCTTCAGTCAGCGCGGAGCGCAGTGGGGAAAGCAGACGCTGACCATTGGCGCGACCCAGATTTGGGTATTGCCAAATCCCAGCGGATTGAGCCGGATTACACTGGATAAGCTGGTGGAGGCGTATCGTGAGCTGGATGACGCGCTGGTCATGCGCGGGATGTAAATAAAAACGCCACCTTGCGGTGGCGTTTGAACTTATACGGCGAGATTAATCGTCGAGGAAGCTACGCAGCACTTCAGAACGGCTCGGGTGGCGCAGTTTACGCAGCGCCTTCGCTTCGATCTGACGGATACGTTCGCGGGTAACGTCGAACTGTTTACCTACTTCTTCCAGCGTGTGGTCGGTGTTCATATCGATACCGAAACGCATACGCAGAACTTTCGCTTCACGAGCGGTCAGGCCAGCCAGAACGTCGTGCGTTGCGGCACGCAGGCTCTCGGTAGTGGCCGAGTCCAGCGGCAGCTCGAGGGTGGTATCCTCGATGAAATCACCCAGATGCGAATCTTCATCGTCGCCGATCGGCGTTTCCATGGAGATAGGCTCTTTGGCGATCTTCAGCACTTTACGGATCTTGTCTTCCGGCATCAGCATGCGTTCAGCCAGCTCTTCCGGCGTCGGCTCACGGCCCATCTCTTGCAGCATCTGACGGGAAATACGGTTGAGCTTGTTAATGGTCTCAATCATATGCACCGGAATACGGATGGTACGCGCCTGATCCGCGATAGAGCGGGTAATTGCCTGACGGATCCACCAGGTTGCGTAGGTGGAGAACTTGTAACCACGACGGTATTCAAACTTATCAACCGCTTTCATCAGACCGATGTTGCCTTCCTGAATCAGATCCAGGAACTGCAGACCACGGTTGGTGTATTTCTTGGCGATAGAGATAACCAGACGTAAGTTCGCTTCAACCATCTCTTTTTTCGCACGACGGGCTTTCGCCTCACCGATGGACATGCGACGGTTGATATCTTTAACCTGCTCGATGGTCAGGCCGGTTTCTTCTTCAATCTGCTGCAGTTTCTGCAGGCCGCGGTGAACGTCATCTGCCACGTCGTGCAGTTTTTCAGACCACGGTTTGTTCATCGCGATTGCCGCGTTGAACCACGTTTCGCTGGTTTCATTGCCAGTGAACAGAGTGATGAAGTTTTTCTTCGGCATTTTGCACTGCTCAACGCAGAGCTTCATGATCAGACGTTCCTGAGTACGCACGCGGTCCATCATGACGCGCATGCTGTTTACAAGGTAGTCGAACTGCTTCGGCACCAGGCGGAACTGTTTGAACACTTCAGACAGCTTCTGAATTTCTTCCTGCGCGGCAGCATGGCTGCGGCCTTTGGCCTTGATCGTGTCGCGGGTGATTTCGTACTGGGTACGCAGCTCAGCGAATTTTTCACGCGCTAATTCAGGGTCGATGCTGTTGTCGTCATCGCTGCTGTCGTCGTCATCTTCTTCATCTTCGTCTTCATCTTCATCCATCTCTTCTTGAGAGAGTTCAGAACCGACGTGGGTCGCCGTTGGCGCCATGTCTTCTTCCGCGTTAGGATCGACAAAGCCGGTGATGAGATCGGACAGACGCGCTTCTTCAGCTTCTACGCGATCGTATTGCTCAAGCAGATAGGTGATGGCTTCCGGGTATTCAGCAACGGAGCATTGAACCTGGTTAATCCCGTCTTCGATGCGCTTAGCGATGTCGATTTCGCCTTCACGGGTTAACAGTTCAACGGTACCCATTTCACGCATGTACATGCGGACCGGGTCAGTTGTACGGCCGATTTCGGACTCAACGCTGGACAGAACCTGGGCAGCCGCTTCTTCCGCGTCTTCATCGGTGCTGTTGGAGGTTTCAGCAAGCAGCAGATCATCGGCATCAGGTGCTTCTTCCATCACCTGAATACCCATGTCATTGATCATTTGGATGATGTCTTCGATTTGATCTGAATCGACGATATCTTCCGGCAGATGGTCATTGACCTCGGCATAGGTCAGATAGCCTTGCTCCTTACCACGTTGGACAAGAAGCTTCAGCTGTGACTGCGGGTTTTGCTCCATAAGACGGTATCCACACTTAATTCGTTTGATTGGTGTTGGGCGGTAAAACCGCCAACGGCAAAACGAGGGCATACTTATATTTTGCCGCTGCCTCTCCGTGCGGCTGTCGGGGGCTTCCCGATCGATATTCGGCAGTTAAGCCGTTAAATACTTTTGTCTTTCAGCTATTTCTTGGCCAGTTCCTGGTTCAGCGTCCAGAGTTCCCGGCGTTCTTCGCTGCTTAAACCGTGTGTGCGCTCACGAGCTATCAACTCTTCCTGGCGCAGTTCAAGCATCGAATCAAACATATGGTTGAGTGAGTCGGTGAAGGTTTTTTCTGCGATATCTTTATCTGCTATATCGTCCCACATCGACAGTTTTTCAAGGGTTGCAGCATCATTTGTGCCACGATAGTGCTCTAACAGTTGGCCGGTGGTCAGGCCTGGCTGAGCCAGACAAGTGTTGACCAGTTCTCTGAATAAGCCAAGTCCAGGCAGTTTATTACTGTCCAGTGCGCCTAACGGCGGAACCAGTGGAGCAAGGTCCGGGTTTTGCACCAGCAACCCTATAAGTATACGCATGGTCGTACGTTTTAGCTGTGGAACAGGGCGGGAAGCGCCATTTTCTGCCAGTTTTGGCATTAAACGTTCAAGCTGGCTGTCATCCAGAATGCCGAGCTTGTTTCCCAACTCCTGTCGCAGATAAATGCGCAACGTTTCGCCCGGCACCTGAGTGATCAGCGGCAGCGCCAGCGTGCTGAGCTGCGCGCGTCCGTCCGGGGTACTCAAATCTACCTGTGGCAACAGGCTATTAAATAAAAACGCGGAGAGCGGCAACGCCTGCTCCATCCGGGCTTCGAAAGCCTCTTTCCCTTCTTTACGCACTAACGTATCGGGATCTTCGCCATCAGGTAAAAACATAAAGCGTAGCTGGCGGCCGTCTGTCATATAAGGCAGTGCGGTTTCCAGCGCGCGCCATGCTGCGTCGCGTCCGGCGCGGTCGCCGTCGTAGCAGCAAATCACGTTGTTCGTCGCGCGAAACAACAGTTGGATGTGATCGGCAGTGGTTGACGTCCCAAGGGATGCCACGGCGTAGTTAATGCCGTATTGCGCCAGCGCCACCACATCCATATAACCTTCCACCACTAACAGGCGCTGCGGATCGGCGTTATCCTGCTGGGCTTCATAAAGGCCATACAGCTGGCGACCTTTATGGAAAATATCGGTTTCCGGGGAGTTCAGATACTTCGGCAGGGCATCGCCCAGCACGCGTCCACCAAAACCAATGACCCGACCACGTTTGTCGCGGATGGGGAACATCACCCGTTCGCGAAAACGATCGTAACTGCGTCCCTGATCGTTGGTGACCAACATCCCCGCATCGACCAACGATTTGCGATTCTCAGCATTGCCGCCAAACCGTTTCAGGACGTTATCCCAGCCGGGGGGGGCAAAACCAATAGCAAAACGGGTGATAACGTCGCTACTTAATCCTCGCTTTTCCAGGTACTGGCGCGCAGGGGTAGCGGCGGGCTGCATCAAAGACTGTTGATAAAAAGTGTTCAGGCCGTCCATCAATTGATAAAGGCTTTGCCGTTGATGGCGCTCTATCTGACTGGGGCCACTGCCTGCTTCATAGGGCACTTCAAGGTTGTGCATTGCGGCCAGTTCTTCGACGGTTTCCACAAACTCGAGCTTGTCGTAGTTCATGAGAAAGTCGACGGCGTTGCCATGCGCGCCACACCCAAAGCAGTGATAAAACTGTTTTTCACCGTTTACGGTGAAAGAGGGGGTTTTTTCGTTATGGAACGGACAGCACGCGTGATAATTTTTGCCCTGCTTTTTCAGCTTTACCCGCGCGTCGATGAGATCGACGATGTCGGTTCTTGCCAGCAGGTCATTAATAAATACACGTGGAATTCGTCCAGCCATATGCCCCGTTTATTTTGTTATGACTCACATACACAAAATCATTCAGGATGCATCAAGGCGGCAAGGGAGCGAATCCTCAGGAGCGTACATCAGTACGTGACTGGGGTGAACGACTGCAGCCAACGCAGAGGCAGCTTGAATGATGACGTGTATAAACGAAAATAAGCCGCGCATTCCTTCCGGAAGCACGGCCTTACAACTACAACTCAGTCTGAATTGAGAGCTTTAGCTCTCAATGAATTAGTACAGACGAGTACGGCGTGCGTTTTCGCGAGCCAGTTTCTTCGCGTGACGTTTCACAGCAGAAGCTTTAGCGCGCTTACGTTCGGTAGTCGGTTTTTCATAGAACTCACGACGACGAACTTCCGCCAGAACACCTGCTTTTTCGCATGAACGCTTGAAGCGACGCAGTGCTACGTCGAACGGCTCGTTTTCACGTACTTTAATTACCGGCATGTAACTCTCACCTTTAATAAATTCGGTTTGCCGCTGGCATCAACGCCAGCTTATTTCAAAATGGTGCGGAATTTTACTGCAATTGCTGCTGCTTTGTAAAGCACCCACGCGATTTTGAAAGGGACTTTTATAAGGACAAGGAGTATACACGAGGCATGCGCCTGGGGCGAACAAAGTTTTACATCAACCCGCATTGGTCCTACACTGCGCGGTAATAGAGCGAGGTAAAACAAGTCATGCGTGTACTGGGTATTGAAACATCCTGCGATGAAACCGGCATCGCCATTTACGACGATGAAAAAGGTCTTTTAGCCAACCAATTGTATAGTCAGGTGAAATTACACGCTGACTACGGCGGCGTAGTGCCAGAACTGGCCTCGCGCGATCACGTACGTAAAACCGTACCGCTGATTCAGGCCGCGCTGAAAGAAGCGGGACTCACGGCAAAAGAGATCGATGCGGTGGCGTACACCGCAGGTCCTGGTCTGGTTGGCGCGCTGCTGGTCGGCGCAACCGTAGGACGTTCGCTGGCGTTCGCCTGGGGCGTGCCGGCAATTCCTGTGCACCACATGGAAGGGCATTTGCTGGCGCCGATGCTGGAAGAGAATCCTCCTGCTTTTCCGTTCGTCGCGCTGCTGGTTTCCGGTGGGCACACGCAACTGATTAGCGTCACTGGTATCGGTCAGTATGAATTACTGGGTGAATCGATTGATGACGCGGCAGGTGAAGCGTTCGACAAAACCGCCAAGCTGCTGGGGCTGGATTATCCTGGCGGCCCAATGCTGTCTAAGCTGGCGTCACAGGGTGTGGAAAAACGCTTTGTCTTCCCGCGTCCGATGACCGACCGTCCGGGGCTGGATTTCAGCTTCTCCGGCCTGAAAACCTTCGCCGCGAATACGATTCGTAATAACGAAAATGACGATCAAACGCGTGCAGATATCGCCCGTGCCTTTGAAGATGCGGTGGTTGATACGCTGATGATCAAGTGCAAACGCGCGCTGGATCAAACCGGTTTTAAACGTCTGGTGATGGCGGGGGGCGTGAGCGCTAACCGCACGCTGCGCGCAAAACTGGCCGAAATGATGCAAAAACGCCGCGGCGAAGTGTTCTATGCGCGCCCGGAATTTTGTACCGACAACGGGGCGATGATCGCCTACGCGGGGATGGTGCGTTTTAAAGCGGGCGCAACGGCGGATCTTGGCGTGACCGTGCGTCCACGCTGGCCGCTGGCGGAATTACCGGCGGCGTGAGTTTTTTGCCCGGTGGTGGCTTTGCTTACCGGGCCAACAAAACCGTAGGCCGGGTCAGGCGAAGCCGCCACCCGGCGATAAACCGCGCTACACCCGCAACATTCCTTTCTCTTCCAGAAACGCAATAATCGTCGCCAGACCGTCGCCCGCCTTCAGGTTAGTAAACGTCCACGGACGCTCGCCGCGCATGCGCAGGGTATCGCGTTCCATCACCTCCAGCGAAGCGCCTACGTAAGGGGCCAGATCGGTTTTGTTGATCACCAGAAAATCGGATTTGGTGATCCCCGGCCCGCCTTTACGCGGGATCTTCTCGCCTTCGGCAACGTCGATCACGTAGATTGTCAGATCCGCTAATTCCGGGCTGAAGGTAGCGCTCAGGTTATCGCCGCCGCTTTCCACAAAAATCAGATCCAGGTTGCCGAATTTCTCGCTCAGCGCTTCGACCGCGGCCAGATTCATCGACGCATCTTCGCGGATGGCGGTATGTGGACAGCCGCCAGTTTCCACACCAACTATTCTGTCCGGTTCCAGGGCGCCTGCTTCGGTGAGAATGCGCTGATCTTCTTTGGTGTAGATATCGTTAGTCACGACCGCCAGTTGATAGCTGCTGCGCATGGCTTTGCATAACGCTTCCAGCAGCGCTGTTTTGCCGGAGCCAACCGGGCCGCCAACGCCCACGCGCAGGGGATGCTTGTAATCACTCATTTTTTCTCCTCAGGAACGGAATAAGCGGGAATATTGGGTTTCATGCCGGGCAGACGCGATGGCGGCTAACGGCGTTGCGGATCCGAGGCTGGCATCAGGACACGCCAGCGCTTGTGCCAGACCTTGCGCGTAACGATCGCCAAGCGAAATAATCAACCGCTGCGCTGCCTGCTGGCCAAAGGGAACCAGTTTGACGCCTGCCATCACTGCGCTCTCAATCCAGCTGTAGCCGAGGCTTAATGCCAGGTTCGTCAGGGGGATTTTCCAGCGTACGCCCAGCCAGGCCATGCCGCACAGCTGGCTGTCGGTAAAGAGCGTGCGCCATTCCCGGGAACAGTCTGGTTCCCAGTCGGTGACCAGCCGCGTAAAGGCGATGCCCCGGCTGCGTTCTTCATCCCGCAGTTCGCGGGTTTCCCGACAGGCCAGCAGGTAAGCGGTCCAGCGGCGCGCGGCGGCGAGATCGTCCTGCTCACAGGCGCGATACAATCTCGCCAGCAGCGGTAAGTCGACGGTAAAAAAGTTGTGCTCCATCTGCTGAATTTGCCAGTCAGAGAAGTCATCGACGCTTTTCACCCAGCCGATTTCCACCGCCCACTCCAGACCCTGAGACCAGGTAAACGATCCCACCGGGAGACTGCTGCTGGCGAGCTGCATCAGGCGCAGCTGTTGGGTGCTATGCATCAGTGCGCATGGCCGTGATGATGCCCGTGTGACTCGCTCGCATAGGCACCCGCTTCCGGCTCAAACGGCAACTGGGCAAACGCCACCTCGAGGTTGAACTGGCGCAGCATATCGTCCAGCACATGATCGTGGTGGTAGCGCAGCTCATCGGGCAGGATCTGTAATAGCACGTGGCGATTACCAAGGTGGTAACAGGCTTTGGCGAGCAAAAAAGGGTCGGCGCAGCGTACGACGGAAACCGACTCCGGCGCGGCGATCACTTCGATCACCTCGCGGCCATCGTCGGTAGTCAGCAGATCGCCGCCGCGTAACAGTAAACCGCGCGGTAGCATTAATCCGGCTTCGCGGCCATCGCTCAGCGCCACTCTGGCGCGGCTTTTTACCCGAACATCAATGGGTAGCGTGACGCTTGCGGTGACGCGGTGGGCGTGGTCAAGGCGTTGGGTCAGGTAGATCATCCTCACTCCTTAAAACAGGAAATAGCGTTGCGCCATCGGCAAAACGTCTGCCGGGTCGCTGGTAATCAGTTCACCATCAATGCGTACCTCGTAGGTCTGGGCATCGACGGTGATATTGGGCTGCAGAGCGTTGTGGATCATGTCAGCCTTTTTTACCGTCCGGCAGCCTTTGACGACGGCGATAGCGCTTTGCAAATTAAGTTGCTGCGGGACGTTTTGTGCGTCGGCAGCCTGTGAAATAAAGGTTAGACGGGTGTGATGCCGCGCTGCGCCAAGCGCGCCGAACATCATGCGGTAATGCACCGGCTGCGGGGTAGGGATTGAGGCGTTGATATCACCCATCGGCGCGCAGGCGATCATCCCGCCCTTCACGATGGTCGCCGGTTTTACGCCAAAAAAGGCCGGCGACCACAGCACCAGGTCGGCCAGTTTACCGGGCTCAACCGAGCCGACTTCGTGGGCGATACCGTGGGTCAACGCCGGATTGATGGTGTACTTGGCGATGTAGCGTTTAACACGCTGATTGTCGTTGTCGCCGATTTCTTCTGCCAGCGGACCACGCTGAACCTTCATGCGGTGCGCCACCTGCCAGGTGCGCAGGATCACTTCGCCCACGCGCCCCATTGCCTGTGAATCGGACGAGGTCAGGGAAAACGCGCCAATATCATGCAGCACATCCTCGGCAGCGATCGTTTCCCGGCGAATGCGCGATTCGGCGAAGGCGACGTCTTCAGCGATATCCGGATCGAGATGGTGGCAGACCATCAACATGTCGAGATGCTCGTCGATGGTGTTGACGGTATAAGGCAGCGTCGGGTTGGTGGAGGAGGGCAAAATATTCGGATGTGCGCAGGCGGTGATGATATCCGGCGCATGGCCGCCACCTGCGCCTTCGGTATGGAAGGTATGAATGGTGCGATCGCCGATCGCTGCCAGCGTATCCTCAACAAAACCGGACTCATTGAGCGTGTCGCTGTGCAGCGCCACCTGAATGTCCATTTCGTCGGCCACGGTCAGCGCACAGTCGATAGCGGCAGGCGTGGCGCCCCAGTCTTCGTGGATCTTCAGGCCAATGGCGCCTGCGCTGATTTGCTCGCGCAGGGCATCAGGATTTGAACCATTGCCTTTGCCCAGCAAACCGATGTTAACCGGCAACGTGTCTGCCGCCTGCAGCATGCGGGCGATGTACCACGGGCCCGGCGTGCAGGTGGTGGCATTGGTGCCTGCGGCCGGACCGGTACCACCCCCGATCATCGTCGTCACCCCGGAAACCAGCGCTTCTTGCGCCTGCTGCGGGCAGATCCAGTGAATATGCGTATCCACGCCGCCCGCGGTGACGATCTTGCCTTCTCCGGCGATGACTTCTGTTCCTACGCCTATCGGGATTGTGACATTGGGCTGAATATCGGGATTACCCGCTTTGCCGATGGCGAAGATCCTGCCGTCTTTGATGCCGATATCCGCTTTGACGATCCCCCAGTGATCAACGATCAGCGCATTGGTTATCACCAGATCCACACACGCCTGGGCGCGCATTTGTCCCTGGCCCATACCGTCGCGGATCACTTTTCCGCCGCCGAATTTGACCTCTTCGCCGTAGGTGGTGAAGTCTTTTTCTACCTCGATCCACAGGTCAGTATCCGCCAGACGTACTTTATCGCTGGTGGTTGGGCCAAACATGTCGGCGTATGCCTGGCGGGAAATGTTACTCATTATCTGCCTCCAGCGCGCCCATCACTTCACTGCGAAAACCCACCATCCTTTGTGCGCCAGCGACGCGCACCAGTTCGACTTCGCGCTTTTGCCCCGGTTCAAAACGTACCGCTGTACCTGCGGCAATGTTAAGACGAAAGCCCCGCGTAGCTGCCCTGTCAAAGCGCAGCGCTGGGTTCACCTCGTAAAAGTGATAGTGCGATCCCACCTGGATGGGTCTGTCGCCGTGATTCTCCACTACGATCGTGCAGGTTTCGCGCCCCTGATTGATCGCAATGTTGCCTGCTAAGATCTGATACTCACCTGGGATCATTGCCGCTCCTTAGACGATCGGGTTGTGGACGGTGACCAGTTTCGAACCGTCCGGGAATGTGGCTTCAACCTGAATATCCGGGATCATCTCTGGTACGCCTTCCATCACCTGATCGCGGCGCAGCACGTGACGCCCGTCTTCCATCAGCGCGGCCACGGTTTGCCCGTCGCGCGCCCCTTCCATAATGAAAGCGCTAATCAGCGCCACTGATTCCGGGTAATTCAGCTTCAGCCCGCGGGCCAGGCGACGTTCTGCCACCAGCGCGGCGGTAAACAGCAACAGCTTGTCTTTTTCTCTGGGGGTCAGTTCCATAATGGGCCTCTTAGGTTTGCCAGATTCGCGGTAGCATGGGCGCTTTGTGTGTCAGCAGCGGGCGCAGAAATTGCCAGATGTCACGCATAACGCGCTGAACAATCAGGTTGTCGTTCGCCAGAAAGCGGATTGTCAGCAGCGAGTCGTTAAGCGTTGCCCCGGCATAATCCCCCAATGGCGTAAGCCGCTCGCGCGTTCCCTCCAGCATGTGTTCGTTGGCCGGGTAACACAGCAACGTACCAATCCAGGGATGATGTGCGACGCCGCTCAGATTCCCTGCCTGCATCTGCAAACGCTCTATCAGTAGCGGTTGCCCATCCCGCCACACTTCCAGACGGTTTTGTAGCGTGCCGTGGCTGAACGTTTCCTGCATGACAGGGCGTCCGAGACACAGCAGATCCCAGGCCAGCAAATGGCTTGTAGACGTCAGTTGAAATACGGACTGGACGGTGGCAGTAGCGCCGGGAAAGAAGATCGTATCCTGCGGCAGCCACTCCAGCGTGGCGTGCGGGGCGAGCGTGAAATGCTGGCGTAGCAACGCCTGCGGCCCACGGCTGCGATAAAATTTTCCCGCGCCGGGCTGAGTGATTAACGCATGGCTGTTTTCATCGAGTGATACGGAAATATGTAGCTCATCCCCGCCGACGATCCCGCCAGGTGGATGAAGCAAATAGAGGTGACATACCTCTTCTTCGGGATAAAACGGACGTTGAACCGTCAAAGGTCCATAGTGACGCGCCGAGGCGAGCACCGTTTTGTGCCCGGTGCGGGTAAAGTGCAGATCCAGTTCGGCCTGCCAGCCTCGTGTGAGTGTCTCGTGCGCCAGCGTGTCCAGAGCGTTTCCCTTATCAGCATGAGGGTGTTTGCGTACAAAAAAGTATGCCTCAGCGCATCGGGAAATCGATCATATGAGAAGCTTATGGATAAAGGGGCGACAAGACGTCGCCCCAATGGGATTTTACTGTAAAACGAGAGGCATCCAGACCAGACCGGTGATCACCAGCAGCACGAGGAAAATCAGGCCAAAAATAGCGCCCAGCCGCCAGTAGTCAACCGTTGGCAAATAGCCGCTGCCGTAGTAGATAGGGCTTGGGCCGGTGGCGTAGGGAGTCAGAATACTGCCCAGGCCAATAGCGGCGCCGACCATCAGACAGAAGACCGGCAACGGGATTTCCGGCATCGCCAGCGCGGCGGCGATCATCATTGGCGCAAGGGCGGAGGTATACGCCGTGGCGCTGGCAAAGAAGTAGCGCAGTAAATAAAAGACCACGATGAGCGCCACCATCACCATGATCGGTGAATAGCCGCTCAGCCCGTTTGCCAGCAGCTTGCCGAACCAGGTGATAAAACCGGTGTTATTCAGCCCGGTCGCCAAGGTTATTAACGAGGCCAGCCAGAAAAAGACGTTCCATGCGGCTTTATTACTGACGATGTCATCCCAACTGATGATGCGCAGTACCAGCATCAATGCCACCACGCTGTAACCGACCATTGCGGCGTCAATATAATCGCCACCGAAGATCCACAACACCAGTGCGCCGACCATCAGCCCGAGCATCTTTTTCTCACGTGCGCAGAGCGGTCCCATCGCTTTTAATTCTGTATCCGCCCAGCGCGGCACCTGATCGCCGGATTTCAGCACCGGCGGGTACAACACATACGCCAGCCAGGGCACGATCAGCACCAGTAAAATGCTCAGCGGCAGCATACCCAAGAACCAGTCGCCCCAACTGAGCGCCGTATGAGATGCGCCTTTCATCAGGCCGATCAGCAGCAGGTTCGGCGCCATCGCCGTTAAGAAAATCGCGCTGGTGACGCAGTCGGCGACAATGCCCATCCACATGATGTAGGAGCCAATAGAACGTGAACTGGCGTCATTGGGCTGTGAGTTATACAGCGGCGGCAGGTTGCGGATAATCGGGTAGATTATCCCGGCCCCGCGCGCGGAGTTGGAAGGCGTGACGGGGGCGAGGATAAGCTCGGAGAACATCACCGCGTAACCGAGGAATAACGTCCGGTGCCCCATCTTTTTCACTAACATCAGCGCGATACGCCGACCGAGACCGGTTTTCTCATAGCCGGTACCAAACATAAAGGCCGCGAAAATCAGCCAGATCACCGAGTTAGAAAAGCCAGAAACGGCCCACGACAGCGATTTGGCGGTAAATTTAAAACCGTCCTGCGCGAGTTGTTCCGGGCTGAACAGGATCCACGGTGAAAGTACGGCGATGATCGAAATACCAATCATCGCTACGACCGCGCCGGGTACAGGTTCCAGAATGAGCCCCACAATCACACCGGTAAAGACGGCAAAATAGAGCCAGGTGTGGCTCTCAAGACCGGTGGGGACGGGTAAAACAGCAATAATGGCGATGACCACCAGCGGAGCCAGGTATCGCCACCAACCAGCTAAAGGTGCCATTGTGATATCCCTGCGAAAGGGGAGAGGCTCTGTGCCTCTCCGGAAGGGTTATTTGATGTAGTGCACGTGCTCGCAAATCTCTTCCACGATGGGATCGCGGCGTTCAGCGAACAGCTTTTTGTTTTCGGCGATCAGGTTGTTGCCGTGGGTGTCGATGGACACAATCAGCGGGCCGAACTCTTTGACCCGACATACCCACAAGGATTCCGGCATGCCCAGCTCCGTCCAGTGCACTTCTTCAATCTCTTCAACCTGAGTGGCCGCCAGTACGGCGCAACCTGCCGGGAAGATCACATGCAGCGCTTTGAACTGCTTGCAGCCTTCTTCTGTCAACGGTCCCATACCGCCTTTACCGACCACCAGCTTGACGCCGGTCTGCTCGATAAACTCTTTCTCAAAAGCTTCCATACGCATACTGGTGGTTGGACCGACGGAGACCATCTCCCATTTATCACCGTTCTTACGCACGATTGGGCCTGCGTGGAAAATAGCCTTGCCGTTCAGATCATAAGGAATTGGGCGCTTCAGTTCGATCAGGCGACGGTGGCACACGTCGCGGCAGGTCACCAGCGTACCGCTCAGGTAAATGATATCGCCAACGCGAATATCTTCCAGATCTTCGGCTTTAATCGGGGTGGTGAGGATCTTTTTCATAACGCGCTCCGGGTGTGAGACAGATTTTCGAAGGAGAGATCAGCATGAACCAACAGCGTGCCGCGACGGTGCGCCCAGCAGCCGGTGGAAACAGCAACGCCGATAGTCGACGGGTGGCGCGCGGCGGATTCGATATGCACGCCCATCACGGAGCTATTGCCGGTCAACCCCTGCGGACCAATACCCAGGCGGTTAAGTCCTTCTTCCAGACGCAGTTCCAGTTCGGCCGCTTTTGGGTTGGGATGACGTGAGCCGATAGGACGCAGCACCGCTTTACGGGAAAGCACTGCGGCAGTTTCTACTGAGGTGGCAATGCCTACGCCCACCAGCACCGGCGGGCAGGCGTTAACGGCCAACGTGGAGATATTTTCGAAGACAAATTTCACTACGCCTTCGTAGCCTTCTGAAGGCATTAACACTTTCGAGCGTCCTGGCAGGGTACAGCCGCCGCCTGCCATGTAGACTTCGATTTCCGCGTCATCATTGTCAGGAATGATGTCCCAGGTAACCCACGGCACACCGGTGCCGGTATTTTTGCCGGTATTCACTTCGTCAAAAATCTCTACCGCGTTATGGCGCAGCGGCGCTTTGACCGTGGCGTCTTCAACGGCTTGTTTCAGGATGCTTTGCAGCTCACCCAACAGCGGAAAACGGGAACCGACCTTTACAAAGAACATAATCTCGCCGGTGTCCTGGCAGGCCGGACGGTTCAGATCAATCGCCTTCTGCATGTTGTCAAACATGGTGTGGTAGATGATTTTACCCATCGGCGAGTCTTCGCCTTCCCGCAACTGTTTTAATTTATCCACCACGTCGTCGGGCATACGGGTAGAAATCATGGCGGTAAAGTTCGCGACAATGTTTGTCAGCGTATTTATCGCATTTTGGTTATTTTGATTGCTCATCTTGTAAACTCCAGTTCTTTTATTTTCTGGAAATAAATTCTCCGCCACAAACTATCACTAAAAGTGTGGTTTTATATTATTTGCCACTGTGAATATCCAATTAACAGTTCGTGAATGATGTCCAGGTAAGGCAATAAAAATTGCGCAAAGGCAGGGTTTAATATGCGTGAGGGAATTACACTGCGGTTAACAACATTACGGATATACCGACCATGCTGAACACGTATCCCCTGGCGAAAGACCTGCAGGTGCTGGTTGAAATTGTTCATAGCGGCAGCTTTAGCGCCGCTGCCGCCACGCTGGGGCAGACGCCTGCGTTTGTGACAAAACGTATTCAAATTCTCGAATCCACGCTGGGGACGACGTTGCTTAACCGCTCTGCGCGCGGCGTGGCGTTAACGGAAAGTGGTCAACGTTGCTATGAACATGCGCAGGCGATCCTCGCGGGCTACCAGCATCTGGTTGATGACGTCACGCAAATCAAAACGCGCCCGGCGGGGATGATTCGTATCGGCTGTAGCTTTGGCTTTGGGCGCAGCTATATTGCGCCGGCCATTACCGAACTGATGCATAGTTATCCTGAGTTACAGGTGCATTTTGAGCTTTACGATCGGCAAATTGATTTGGCGCAGGATAATATCGATTTAGATATTCGTATTAATGATGAAATCCCTGATTATTATATTGCGCATTTGTTAACGAAAAACAAAAGAATATTGTGTGCGGCCCCGACCTATTTACAAAAATATGGCGAGCCGATGACGCTACAGGAATTAAGTCGGCACGATTGTCTGGTCACCAAAGAACGCGATATGACCCACGGAGTGTGGGAGCTGGATAACGGTCAGGAGAAAAAATCGGTCAAGGTAGCCGGGCATCTTTCATCGAACAGCGGTGAGATTGTGTTGCAGTGGGCGCTGCAGGGAAAAGGGATCATGTTGCGTTCCGAATGGGACGTACAACCGTTTCTGGCAAGCGGTGAACTGGTGCGTGTACTTCCGGACTATGCACAGAGCGCCAATATCTGGGCGGTTTATCAGGAGCCGCTGTATCGCAGCGTGAAGCTTCGCGTGTGTGTGGAGTTTCTGGCGACGTGGTGCCAGCACAGATTAGGCAAGCCAGTGGAAGGGTATCAAATCCCGTAGGTTGCAGGCCGGATAAGACGCTTTAGCGTCGCCATCCGGCAGTACCGTCACTCAGGATCTCTTTCGCGTTTTTTCTTCAGTTTAGTCCAGATCTTCGGCTCCTGACGGCGCCACAGACGCTGAATGTTGTCATGGTGACGTAGCAGAATTAAGCACGACAACATGGAAACCGGGAAAGTGAACTGGGGATTAAACCACCAGACATAAAAGGGAGCGATCAGCGCGCTGACGATAGCGCCCAACGACGAATAGCCGCTGAGCAAGACGGTCAGCAGCCAGGTTCCCGCCATTACGCCCGTTAAGTCCCAACCAATTGGCGCAATTGCGCCAAAGGCGGTGGCAACGCCTTTCCCACCCTTAAAGCCGAAGAATACCGGCCAGATGTGTCCCAGACAGGCAGCGATCGCTATCAATCCCAGCCAGAAGGGGCTGACGCCTAGCGCATAGGCGCCCCAGACGGGTAACATGCCTTTCAGTACGTCGAAAATCAGTACGGCGACGGCGGCTCCCTTACCACCGATGCGCAGCACGTTTGTCGCGCCCGGATTGCCGGAGCCGCTGTCACGCGGGTCCGGCAATCCAGCGAGGCGGCATACCAGAATGGCACTGGAAATAGAGCCGCAGAGGTACGCGAAGATAATCATTCCAGGCGCGATTGCACTCATAAGCTGTTCCGTTTTGAAAATGTCGTGTAAAACGCTACTTCTATGGATAATACGCATATTTCGCCGGAAGTGGTATCCGGGTTAGTCAAAAAGCAGGCGGGTCGTGATGGATATTGTATTTATAGAGCAACTTTCAGTAATCACCACTATCGGTGTTTACGACTGGGAACAAACGATCGAGCAAAAATTGGTGTTCGATATCGAAATGGCATGGGATAACCGTAAATCGGCTAAAAGCGATGATGTCGCAGATTGCCTGAGCTATGCTGATATTGCTCAAACGGTTGTTAATCATGTGGAAGGCGGACGTTTTGCGCTGGTAGAGCGCGTAGCGGAAGAGGTGGCGGACCTCCTGCTGAGTCGCTTTAATTCCCCATGGGTGCGTATCAAACTCAGTAAGCCTGGCGCGGTGGCGCGTGCGGCAAACGTCGGGGTTATCATTGAGCGTGGCAATAATCTGAAAGAAAATAATTAATTTAATAATTTCTAAAACAAACAGGTATAAAAGGGTCCTTTCGTCGGCTCTTTTTTGCCGTGGTTTCTTTATGTAGGGGTTTATTGATGAGTGATATGCACTCGCTGCTGGTGGCGGCAATTTTGGGTGTGGTCGAAGGTTTGACGGAGTTTTTACCCGTTTCCAGTACCGGCCATATGATTATTGTTGGCCACCTGTTGGGTTTTGAGGGTGATACCGCAAAAACATTTGAAGTGGTGATCCAACTGGGCTCTATTCTGGCCGTCGTGGTGATGTTCTGGCGACGTCTGTTTGGCCTGATTGGCATTCACTTTGGCAAAGCCCCACACGAAGGTACTGGCAAAGGTCGGTTGACGCTGGGCCATATCCTGCTCGGGATGATTCCGGCCGTTGTCCTGGGACTGGTTTTCCACGATACCATCAAATCGCTGTTTAACCCGATCAACGTGATGTATGCGCTGGTGGTAGGGGGCCTGCTGCTGATAGCCGCAGAATGCCTGAAGCCGAAAGAGCCGCGTGCGCCGGGGCTGGATGATATGACCTATCGCCAGGCGTTTATGATCGGTTGTTTCCAGTGTCTGGCGTTGTGGCCGGGTTTTTCCCGCTCCGGGGCGACGATTTCTGGCGGTATGCTGATGGGGGTGAGTCGTTATGCGGCATCTGAGTTTTCTTTCCTGCTGGCGGTGCCGATGATGATGGGCGCGACCGCCCTGGATCTCTACAAGAGCTGGTCTTTCCTCAGCGCGTCAGATATTCCGATGTTTGCAGTCGGTTTCGTGACAGCGTTTATCGTGGCGCTGGTGGCGATCAAAACCTTCCTGCAACTGATTAAACGCATCTCGTTTATTCCTTTTGCGATTTACCGCTTTATTGTGGCGGCCGCCGTTTACGTCGTGTTCTTCTGAATAATTTGATGAAAACATCCTGTTTTTTTACAGGATGTTTTTATTTCCACAATTAATAATTCGCTTCAATTAATATACTGCATATGATTGTTGTGCCTGCATGCTATGGTACTGATGATTTATATGGGAAATTAATTCATCACTTTAGTCTTATTTTTAATTAAACACTGCATAAAGAGTTGTATGCTTTATTTGCTTTGTTAAATAATGTGACTGCAGCAAAGTTAAATTTACATATATTTGTTTCTTAAATGGATGGCGTTTGAATGGAGTAAGTTATGAAATTAAACAAGATTGCACAGTCAGTTATTTTTGCCGCCATAGGGGTTCCTTTCCTGGCATCTGCGGCTTCTGTTACGCATAACGATGATACCAATAGTTTTTCTGGCCTTGATGCCTGGATGATGATTTCGAAAGATTTGGGAAATACCTGGGAAGCCTATACTGACGAAAGTCAGAATAACTTTCCGGGTTCAACCTATGGAATTATTGCCGCCAAAGATGAGCTTGCTATTATATCTCAGCCTTATGATCCAAACTCTACCTATAGAGGTGGAGAGAAAGTTCGCTTCCTGGGCTATTACTGGACGGCGCAATGGTGGGTTGATCAAGGGGTTAGTCCTTCCACGGATTCTGTATGGAAAAAGGGCGATAAAGTCAATTTTAACATTTACTCAGAATTTCAGTTTACCCCTTATACAGGGCAGAAAGCGGAAGAACTGCAAAATAGTGAGAAGAAAAGGGTTAAATCACAGCGCAAAGTGATTGGCTATTTTCCTGAATGGGGGGTTTACGAGGCGCATAATTACTTTACCCCCGATAAGGTGAACTATAAGGGCCTGAGCCATCTTAACTATGGTTTTGCCGTAGTTAAAAACGGTGTAGTGACGATGCATGATACTACGCAGGCGCCTAATTTAATGCGTGAGCTTGACAAGCTTACAGAAAAAAATAATGTCACGTTTATGCTTTCTGTTGGTGGTTGGGATAACTCACAGGAAGGCGTGTTTGAAGCGGCAACTCGCACAGATGAAGGCGTTGAGAAGTTGGCGAACAGCATGGTCGATTATGTCCAAGCATGGAATTTTGATGGTCTGGATATTGACTGGGAGTATCCGGACAACGACAGCGAAAAAGCGCAGTTTACTAAACTTATCAAATCATTACGCGCCAAACTTGATGAGCAGGGGCGCAAAGACGATAAGTACTATCAACTTTCTGCCGCTGTCACAACCAACCATAACAATGTGGCTTATATTAACCCGGCTGTCACCGCAGATTACCTCG
Source organism: Citrobacter sp. W9 (assembly GCF_026719375.1). NCBI lineage: Bacteria > Pseudomonadati > Pseudomonadota > Gammaproteobacteria > Enterobacterales > Enterobacteriaceae > Citrobacter > Citrobacter sp. W9. The sequence goes on from NZ_JAPPTE010000018.1 coordinate 25,511, forward strand.
ACAGTATCAACGTGATGGCATACGACATTCACGGCGCTTTTGATGCAAAAACGGGCCACAATGCTCCGCTTTTCGCCAATCAAAAAGATGACGATCAGAAGTTGAATGTCTCCTCTGCGATGAGTGAATATGCGGATGTTTGGCAGATTCCTAAAGAAAAATTAATGATGGGCGTTCCATATTACGGAAGAGGATGGGGGTCTGTTCCTGCTACACAAATTGAAGCGGGACTGCCGGGGCTATTCGCGCCGGGTGAGGCGTCTGTAAAAGGCGCATGGGATGATGAGGGGCAATATACTGGCACCAACCCGTGGTATGTTCTGAAAGAAAAACTAGCCAGTGGCGAATACAAACGGTATTGGGATCCGCAGTCACATGTTCCTTATTTATATAGCGTAGGCAGTCAGGAGTTTTTAACCTATGATGATCCGCAATCTATTCGTGAAAAAGTAGATTACATCAACCAGCAAGGATTTGGTGGTGCGATTATCTGGGATATCAGTGGCGATACGGCAGATTATGAGTTAGGGAATATTGTTGATGATATTCTGACTACCTCAGTTGCAAAAGAGAAAGGTGCAACGCTCTACACTGATATAAATTATCTGGGTGATGATATTCAGACTAATGATGATATTTCATGTTTAGCCGATGTTAAATCCGCAACAGGCAAAAAAATGAATGACACTATCTCTTCAGTAAAAATTGCTGAGGGTAGTTTGGGTGTGAATGCTTTTACAAACTGTAATTATTCGGGGACAAAAATAGCGCTTCTGGAAAGTAACTCCGCGCTGAGTAGTGGTAATAATGCGATATCATCCGTAAAAATTATCAAGGCAATTGCTTACGAGGACTACGGACTGGAAGGGCGTTCTCTTGTTATGGATGGTGACATTAAGGATCTGTCAACTTACAGCCTCAATGATGCGCTATCTTCAATTCAGGTCGCTCAGGGTTACAAAGCCCGGCTATATGCAAACGGGAATTATAAAGGTAATTATATCGATATCACGGCCGGCAGTGCCGCAATACGTGATGGCTTTAATGATAAAGTTTCTTCTATTCAATTTATCAAAGAATAATTCCGTCTGATAAGAGCTCAACTTGCCCCTTTACAGGGGCAAGTTTTTTTAACCGATCGCCTTTTCTTGCTTCCAGGTGGCCACCGCCGCAATACGACGCCGGGTCAATTCCTCGCGAATCGCCTGACCTTTGAATCCTGCCTCAACGACGTCTTTCGTTGGCACCGCCTGCGCAACCTGCCAGGCTTCACGCAACAGCCTGCCTTGCGGATAATCCGCCGCTTCAAAGCCGGTACGCCCACGCACGTCTGCCTCGCTGGTCAGAGCGATTTGCTCCACGCGCTGTGGTTTACGCCAGGCATCGATGGAATCAAACAGCTTAACGATGGTTTTTGGCTGCAGGATTGGGAAGGTATGAATGAGATCGTGGAACTCAGCCACCAGTTTGGCTAAATCACGGATGTCATTTGGTACGCGCAGGCGTTGACACAGTTGCTCGACCAACTTGACGCCCGCCGGACCATGACCGTGATGGCGTGGCCACAGCGCTTTAGGCGTTAATGCTTTGCCAAGATCGTGGCACAACGTGGCAAAGCGCACGTCGACCTCGGGGCTTAACATGGCGGCCATCGACAGCGTCATCAGGGTGTGAATACCGGTATCGATTTCCGGGTGCCACTTCGCGGGTGCTGGAACGCCGAACAGGGCATCAACTTCAGGAAACAGAACGCGCAGCGCACCGCAGTCGCGCAGAACCTGAAAGAACACCTGGGGATTACGGGTAGTTAAGGCGTTTTCCGTTTCTTTCCACACCCGCTCTGACGTCAGATGTTCCAGTTCACCGGCAGCGGTCATGTCGCGCATCAATGTCATGGTTTCGTCAGCGATACGAAAACCGAGGTGCGCATAGCGGGCAGCAAAGCGCGCCACGCGCAGTACGCGCAGCGGATCTTCGCTAAAGGCGGGAGAAACATGGCGCAGCAGACGGTTTTGCAGATCGCTGCCTCCGTTATACGGGTCGATAATCTTCCCGTCGTCATCGCGGGCCATTGCGTTGATGGTCAGGTCGCGACGTTGAAGATCGTCCTCCAGCGTTACATCCGGCGCGGCGTAACAGGTGAATCCGGTATACCCCGAGCCTGATTTACGCTCGGTTCGCGCCAGCGCATACTCTTCCCGGGTTTGCGGATGCAGAAACACGGGAAAATCGCGGCCTACCTGCTGGTAGCCCGCATCGAGCATTTCTTGTGGCGTGGCGCCGACAACGACCCAATCTTTATCTTTAACCGGTAGCCCTATTAACGCATCCCGAACAGCACCACCGACCAGATAAATCTTCACGCCACTTTCCTTTTGAAAAAAATCATCCCTTAATCATATGTCAGTGTGGCGGAGAAGGCGATTCAGTTCATCCAGCGATCTTTGCGTTTACGGCTTGGGATCATGTGCGGCAGAACCAGGCCGAGCAGCAGACCAAGACCCAGCACGCCGCCGCCGTACATAAACCACTGCATGATGATGGTGCGCTGTTTGTCATCAAGCTGCAGGTTGGCTGCGCTCACCTTCTTTTGCGCCACGATAAGTTCGTTTTTCAGCTTCTGATTTTCTTGTTTCAGCCCGTCGATCACGCTGTCGCTTTGCGACACTTTTTGCTGCATATCGGCGGTGCGCTGATTCCACGTAGTATCGATATTATTGAGCTTATCTGTCAGCGTCTTAACCTGGTTTTCCAGATCGGGAACGCGGGTACGCAGGCTTGGCGTACTGTTCAGCTCTTTCAGTGGGATCCAGGCGGTACGTCCGGTGCTGTCTTTCACCTGGGCATAGTTGGTGTTGGCATCGGTCTGTAATAGCGTGACTTCCTCGCCGGCGTTAACCGTACCCACGAGGCGATAATTATCTCCCGGACCGCTGCGGACCCAGGTGTTCAGTTCGTCAGAGACATAGCGCTTTTCTTCGGCATGTGAGACTGCAGTGGCGCTAAGTGCGAGTAAAGTTAATCCAATCAGGCGTAATTTTGGCATCAGGCTGTCGTTATTGTCATAGAAAGTGGAACGATAGTAGTGGCATCAGTGTCTCTACGCAAAGCATTCGACATCAATCGGAATCATCTGTGTCCTTTTTGCCACCACCCGAAACTTTTACGCCCGTCAAATTGCTCGTTGCATGGCAATTTGGCGCAAAATACTATCTACTTGACCATTAAGAACGAACTTAGTTCGCAGTCAGTTTTCTCAACTGTGACATAACCCATAAGTACAAGACCATGGCCCAGGAAATCGAATTAAAATTTATCGTCAATAGTGATGCTGTAGATGCGCTACGTGAGCGTCTGAATACGCTGGGAGGAGAGCATCACGCGCCCAGCCAGTTGCTGAATATCTACTACGAAACGCCGGATGCCTGGTTGCGTGGTCACGATATGGGCCTGCGTATTCGCGGGGAAAACGGTCATTATGAAATGACCATGAAAATTGCCGGACGGGTAACGGGCGGTCTGCATCAGCGACCAGAATATAACGTTGCGCTGAGCACGCCTGAGCTGGATCTCGCCCTGTTTCCCGCTGAAGTCTGGCCTGATGGCAAGCTACCCACGGAACTCGCTTCTCAGGTGCAGCCGCTGTTTAGCACCGATTTTTACCGTGAAAAATGGTGCCTTGATGTTGACGGTAGCCGGATTGAGATAGCCCTCGACCTTGGGGAAGTGAAAGCGGGCGAGTTTGCTGAGCCTATCTGTGAGCTTGAACTGGAACTGCTAAGCGGCGATACCCGTGCGGTATTGAAGCTGGCAAATCAGCTGGTTTCGCAAACCGGTTTACGTCAGGGCAGCCTGAGCAAAGCGGCGCGTGGCTATCATTTGGCTCAGGGGAATGCGCCGCGTGAACTCAAACCGACGCGCATTTTGCGGGTTCCGGCGAAGGCGAGCATCGAGCAAGGTCTGGAAGCGGCGCTGGAGCTGGCATTATCCCAGTGGCAGTACCATGAAGAGCTGTGGGTACGCGGCGTCAAGGGGGCGAAATCCGAGGTACTGGCGGCAATGGACCTGGTGCGCCACATTCTGATGCTGTTTGGCGGTAATGTGCCACGAAAAGCGAGCGCTCACTTACGTGATTTGCTGACCCAGTCGGAAGCAATCATGGCGTCGGACGTTTCTGCCGTTTCGGCGGTTTACAGCACACAAACGGCGATGGCAAAACTGGCGCTGACCGAATGGCTGGTAACCAAAGGATGGCAGCCGTTCCTTGATGCGAAGGCGCAGGGTAAAATTGCCGACTCCTTTAAGCGTTTCTCAGATATTCATCTCTCGCGCCATGCCGCCGAACTGAAAACCGCTTTTGCTCAGCCGCTGGGCGATCGCTATGCCGATCAGCTTCCACGCCTGACGCGTAACATTGATAGCATGCTGATGCTGGCGGGATATTATGACGAAAATGTCGCCTCGGAATGGATCGCCAACTGGCAGGGCCTGCGACACGCCATTGCGGCCAACCAATATATAGAAATCGAACACTTCCGTAATGAGGCAATCGCGCTGGAACCGTTCTGGCTGCACAGCGGAAAACGATAATCAGGACTGAGGCCGCCATCTGGCGCTATTCAAAGGATAACTCATAAATGAAGCAGCTCTCTTCACCGTTACAGCAGTACTGGCCGACCGTTGTTGAGCGGCTGCCAACAGCAATATCTGAGTCCTCGCTTAGCGTGCAGGCGAAGTCAGTGCTTACATTCAGTGATTTTGTTCGCGACAGCCTTATTGCCCATCCTGAATGGCTGGTCGAGCTGGAAAGCGCAGCGCCTCAGGCCGACGAATGGCGACACTATGCCGCCTGGTTACAGCAGGCGTTGACCGACGTCAGCGATGAAAACACGCTGATGCGTGAGCTACGCCTGTTTCGCCGTCGCATTATGGTGCGTATCGCGTGGGCGCAGACGCTGTCGCTGGTGACGGAAGAGAGTATCTTGCAGCAGCTAAGCCATCTGGCTGAAACGCTGATCGTTGCCGCGCGTGACTGGTTATACGCCGCCTGCTGTCGAGAATGGGGAACGCCTTGTAATCCTGAAGGTGTTGCGCAACCGCTGCTGATTTTAGGCATGGGGAAACTGGGCGGCGGCGAGCTGAATTTTTCCTCCGATATCGACCTGATTTTTGCCTGGCCGGAGCACGGCAGTACGCAGGGCGGGCGACGCGAGCTGGATAACGCGCAGTTCTTTACCCGTATGGGCCAGCGGCTCATCAAGGTCCTGGATCAGCCCACAATGGATGGCTTTGTTTATCGGGTGGACATGCGTCTACGCCCATTTGGCGACAGTGGTCCACTGGTGCTGAGCTTCTCCGCGCTGGAGGATTATTACCAGGAACAAGGCCGCGACTGGGAACGTTATGCAATGGTCAAAGCCCGCATTATGGGCGATGCTGATGGCACTTACGTCAATGAACTCCGCGCCATGCTGCGACCGTTTGTCTTCCGTCGTTATATCGATTTCAGCGTGATCCAGTCTCTGCGTAACATGAAAGGGATGATTGCCCGTGAAGTGCGCCGTCGCGGACTGAAGGACAACATTAAGCTGGGGGCGGGCGGTATTCGTGAAATCGAATTTATCGTGCAGGTCTTCCAGCTTATTCGCGGCGGACGCGAGCCGTCGCTGCAATCCCGCTCACTGTTACCGACGCTGAGCGCCATCAATGCGTTAAACCTGTTGCCAGACACCGATGCGGAGCAACTGCGCGCCGCCTATCTCTATTTACGCCGTCTGGAAAACCTGCTGCAAAGCATCAATGATGAACAGACCCAGACGCTGCCGGGTGATGAACTGAATCGTGCGCGGCTGGCGTGGGGAATGAACGTTGATGACTGGCAGCAGTTGACCGATGTGCTGGCGAGCCATATGCACAATGTGCGACGGGTATTTAACGAACTGATTGGCGATGACGAAGCCGAAACTCAGGAGGAGTCGCTGTCAGAACAGTGGCGCGAACTGTGGCAGGACGCCTTACAGGAAGATGACACCACGCCGGTGCTGACGCATCTGGCGGATGACGATCGGCGACGCGTCCTGTCACTGATCGCGGATTTCCGCAAAGAGCTGGATAAACGCACCATTGGCCCACGCGGACGCCAGGTGCTGGATCATCTAATGCCGCATCTGCTGAGCGATGTCTGTTCGCGTGACGACGCCTCAGTTCCGCTATCGCGCATTACGCCGCTGCTGGTGGGCATTGTCACCCGTACAACCTATCTGGAGCTGCTGAGCGAATTTCCCGGCGCGCTTAAGCACCTGATTTCACTCTGTGCCGCCTCGCCGATGGTCGCCAGCCAGCTGGCGCGCTATCCGCTGTTGCTCGACGAGCTGTTGGATCCGAACACGCTGTATCAACCCACGGCGACAGATGCCTACCGTGATGAGCTGCGCCAGTATTTACTGCGCGTGCCGGAAGATGACGAAGAGCAACAACTGGAAGCGCTGCGCCAGTTTAAGCAAACCCAGCTGTTACGTATTGCCGCGGCTGATATCGCCGGTACGTTGCCGGTGATGAAGGTGAGCGACCACTTAACCTGGCTGGCGGAAGCTATGATTGATGCGGTAGTCCAGCAGGCGTGGACGCAGATGGTCGCTCGCTACGGGCAACCCACCCATCTTGGCGATCGCGAGGGACGCGGTTTTGCCGTGGTCGGCTATGGCAAGCTGGGCGGCTGGGAGTTGGGTTACAGCTCGGATCTCGATCTGATCTTCCTGCACGATTGTCCGATGGATGTAATGACGGATGGCGAACGTGAGATTGACGGGCGACAGTTCTATCTGCGTCTTGCGCAGCGCATTATGCACCTTTTCAGTACCCGTACCTCCTCCGGTATTTTGTATGAAGTGGATGCGCGGCTGCGTCCGTCCGGTGCGGCGGGGATGCTGGTAACATCAGCGGATGCTTTCTCCGATTACCAGCGTAACGAAGCCTGGACATGGGAACATCAGGCGCTGGTGCGCGCGCGCGTAGTATACGGTGACCCCCAGTTGACCTCTCAGTTTGACGCGGTGCGTCGCGATATCATGACCCTCGTCCGCGATGGAAAAACCTTGCAAACCGAGGTGCGCGAAATGCGTGAGAAAATGCGTGCTCATTTGGGCAATAAGCATCGCGATCGTTTTGATATCAAAGCGGACGAAGGCGGCATTACCGATATTGAGTTCATTACGCAATACCTGGTGCTGCGCTATGCCCATGAAAAACCGAAGCTGACGCGTTGGTCGGATAACGTGCGCATTCTGGAATTACTGGCGCAAAATGACATTATGGAAGAGCAGGAGGCGCTGGAGCTTACCCATGCTTATACGACGCTGCGTGATGAACTTCACCATCTTGCCTTGCAGGAGCTTCCGGGCCATGTGGCGCCAGAGTGCTTTGAGGCTGAACGTACGCTGGTGCGCGACAGCTGGCAGAAGTGGCTGGTTGCCGAGTGAAGTGTGCTATTATCGCGCGCAAATTTTAAGACCCTCAGAGAATCTCTCAGGAGACAGGAATGAAAGTAACGCTGCCAGAGTTTGAACGTGCAGGAGTCATGGTTGTCGGTGATGTGATGCTGGATCGCTACTGGTACGGTCCTACCAGCCGTATTTCGCCTGAAGCGCCGGTTCCGGTGGTGAAAGTGGATACCATCGAAGAACGTCCCGGTGGCGCAGCAAACGTGGCGATGAACATTGCCTCCCTGGGAGCGAATTCGCGTCTGGTGGGCCTGACCGGTATTGACGACGCGGCGCGTGCGCTGAGCAAAACGCTGGCGGATGTGAACGTAAAATGTGATTTCGTCTCCGTACCAACCCATCCGACGATTACCAAACTGCGCGTACTTTCCCGTAACCAGCAGCTGATTCGCCTGGATTTCGAAGAAGGTTTTGAAGGTGTGGATCCGCAGCCGTTGCACGAGCGTATTAATCAGGCGCTGGGTTCTATCGGCGCGCTGGTGCTCTCTGATTACGCCAAAGGCGCGCTGGCAAGCGTGCAGCAGATGATTGCGCTGGCGCGTAAGGCCGGAGTTCCGGTGCTTATCGATCCGAAAGGAACCGATTTTGAACGCTACCGTGGCGCTACGCTGCTGACGCCGAATCTGTCTGAGTTTGAAGCGGTTGTTGGTAAGTGCAAAAGCGAAGATGAGCTGGTGGAACGCGGCATGAAATTGATTGCTGATTTCGACCTTTCCTCTTTGCTGATCACGCGTTCCGAGCAGGGGATGACGCTGCTGCAACCGGGCAAAGCACCGCTGCATATGCCGACTCAGGCGCAGGAAGTGTATGACGTGACCGGCGCGGGCGATACGGTTATTGGCGTGCTGGCGGCGACGCTGGCGGCGGGTAACTCTCTGGAAGAAGCGTGCTACTTTGCTAACGCCGCAGCCGGTGTTGTCGTAGGTAAACTGGGGACTTCAACCGTTTCTCCCATTGAACTGGAAAACGCCGTTCGCGGTCGGGCAGATACTGGTTTTGGCGTGATGAGCGAATCTGAGCTGAAACAGGCCGTTGCCAGCGCCCGCAAGCGCGGTGAGAAAGTGGTAATGACCAACGGGGTGTTCGACATTTTGCATGCGGGGCACGTCTCCTATCTGGCAAACGCACGCAAGCTGGGCGATCGCTTGATCGTAGCGGTAAACAGCGATGCTTCGACCAAACGTCTGAAAGGCGAAACGCGTCCGGTCAACCCGCTGGAACAGCGGATGATCGTACTGGGCGCGCTGGAGTCCGTCGACTGGGTGGTCTCTTTTGAAGAAGATACACCGCAGCGTCTGATTGCGGGCATCCTGCCGGATCTGCTGGTAAAAGGCGGCGATTATAAGCCGGAAGATATTGCGGGCAGCAAAGAGGTGTGGGCGAACGGCGGTGAAGTGCTGGTGCTGAACTTCGAAGACGGCTGCTCAACGACTAATATCATCAAAAAGATCCAAAAAGACAGCGATAAATAATCGCCGGGAAGTTTGCCGGATGGCGGTGGAAACACCTTATTCGACCTACGAGATTGTGGGCCGGATAAAACGCGTGAGCGTTGCCATCCGGCATTTCTGTTTCTTATTCTTCAGTGGTTTTTTCAACAGGCTGTGGACTGTTTTTCAGCGGTTCAGCTTTACGATGACGCTCTGTCTCAAAGGCGGCGATTGTCGCGTTTTGCTACAGCATCTTTTCACTCTCCGCACGAGGCATAGGTTTCATAGGAAAGTGTGAGCCTGGGCTATAAATTTGCGCACATTATGTACAAAACCATTTCGCGTATAGGGAAATACTGAAATCAGAAAAAGCATATGGCCTTAGCAGATATTCAATAACTGGAGGGTATGCTCATGCACAGCAACATGTATTCAATGAACAATTTCGATTTCCTGGCCCGCAGTTTTGCCAGGATGCAGGCTGAGGGCCACCCTGTTGATATCCAGGCCGTCACGGGCAATATGGATGAGGAACATCGTAGCTGGTTTTGTAAACGTTATGCGCTGTACTGCCAGCAGGCGACAGAGGCGAAGAAACTCGAGCTGGAACACTAACAGAAAAACGGGCCTTGCGGCCCGTTGTCGTTTTTACTCTTGCGGATCGACTGAGGGGATCGCAGGGGCAGGCTTAACTTCTGCCGTTTTTTCACGCGCTTCCAGCTCAGTCAGGCGTTGTTCAAGCAGCGCCAACTTTTCACGGGTACGCAGCAAAACCTGAGTCTGCACATCAAACTCTTCACGGCTTACCAGGTCCAGACGGGTCAGTTGTGACTGCAGCGTTTGACGAATTTTCTTCTCGACGTCTTCCCCAAACTCCCGGATCCCTTTCGGCATCGACTCGTGAACCTGACGAGCAATCTGCTCAATTTTTTTCGGGTCAATCATTGTGGTTTCCCTGAACTGGTACGTGTTGCTGCTTATTGTAGTGCGAATGGGCGCAGGCATAAACCAGAATTGTGTGAAGCTAAGTCGAGTAAAGGCGTTGATGAAGGTAATCAATAGCGTTATAGTTAACCCGCTTATTCTCAGGGCGGGGCGAAATTCCCCACCGGCGGTAAATCAGCTTAATGCTGAAAGCCCGCGAGCGCTTTGGGTGCAAACTCAAAGGTCAGCAGATCCGGTGTAATTCCGGGGCCGACGGTTAGAGTCCGGATGGGAGAGAGTAACGATCCAGTCGGGCATGGACCCGCTCACGTTATTTTTTTGCCGCTTAGACGGTACTCCTAAGACTGCCCTGATTCTGGTAACCATAATTTTAGTGAGGTTTTTTTACCATGAATCAGACGCTACTTTCCTCTTTTGGTACGCCTTTCGAACGTGTTGAACATGCGCTGTCTGCGCTGCGTGAAGGACGCGGTGTAATGGTGCTTGACGACGAAGATCGTGAAAACGAAGGCGATATGGTTTTCCCGGCAGAGACCATGACCGTTGAACAGATGGCGCTGACCATCCGTCACGGCAGCGGTATTGTTTGCCTGTGCATCACTGAAGACCGACGCAAACAGCTCGATCTGCCAATGATGGTGGAAAATAACACCAGTGCTTACGGTACCGGTTTTACCGTGACCATTGAAGCCGCCGAAGGCGTGACCACCGGCGTTTCCGCTGCAGACCGTGTCACTACGGTACGTGCGGCAATTAAGGATGGCGCAAAACCTTCCGATCTGAACCGCCCGGGACACGTTTTCCCGCTGCGTGCTCAGGCAGGCGGTGTGTTGACTCGCGGCGGTCACACTGAAGCCACCATCGATCTGATGACGCTGGCAGGCTTTAAACCCGCCGGTGTGCTGTGCGAACTGACCAATGACGATGGCACCATGGCGCGCGCGCCGGAGTGCATCGAATTTGCCGGCAAGCACAATATGGCTGTGGTCACTATCGAAGACCTGGTGGCTTACCGTCAGGCGCATGAGCGTAAAGCCAGCTAATTGCTCATTACCACGCTTGTCGTGCCAGGGATAAAAAAACCGAAGTCAGTTTTCTGGCTTCGGTTTTTTGTTATTGCAGTCTGGCTATTTAGTTCTGGTCAGTTTGATTGCCCAGGCGCCGCTCATTATCACTAACAGCAGCAAACATACGCCAAAAGCCAGCAGGCAGGCCTGCGCCATATTCATAAAATGCCACGGCGGCAGGAGATACCAACCTTCCGACTGTTGGTACAGATCGACAAACCACTTTTGCATACTGCTGAGCGCCACGCCATCGGGAACAATGGGCGCATCATAGCCGCAGTCTCCTGTGGGCTTAAACCATTCTGGCGCCCAGTTTGCCAGCGGCAAATTGAACGGGAAGGTCGGATCGGTGGAACATCCCTGTACGCCAAACAGTGAATCTGGGTCCGGGTTATGTACTGCATAATGAATGCTGTTAAGTTTGATGGAAAACTTAATGCCCATGATGCTGCCGTAAAATGCCGCGATGCAGCCGATGAGCTTCAGAACAACATTTTTGGGGTTAAGCGCCGCGATTAGCCCACCAAAAACCATCACGAACATGGCAAAGCGAATGTATACACATTGTTCGCAGGGAGCCATGTAGAGATAGATTTGGAAGAAAGAGTGCGCCAGAATAATTAACCCACCCATTGCGCAAGCCATCAGTAACCACAGAAAGCGCCGTTCCTGCCATCTCACCAGGGTATCAACCGGTGCAATACATAAGTCTCGCCACAGTCCTTTAATGAAAGCCATAGCCGGGTCCCTGTTTATTTTGCCGCCAGCTCTCTGACAAGCTCAGCCATAGAATCAATGGATTTGATGTTTTTGGTGTAGATCAGGTATTTGCCGTTGACGACATAAGCCGGTACGCCCTGAATTTTGGCGACATCATATGCCGCTTTCCATTTCTCCAGCGTTTGCTGGACGGCGGGGTCCTTCAATGCGGTTTCAAAATCCGCCTGACTCATACCCGCAGCATCCAGCCCCGTCTTAATGAATGAGGCAGGATCTTTACCGTCTGACCAGCGCTCTTTCTTGTCGTGGTAGGCTGCGTAATAGGCGAACTTGGCTTTTTTGAACTGAGATTTGGCGTCAAACAATGAAATTCTTGCTGCCTGATCCTTATTGATCATTACCGCAAATACCTCACTGGCCTGTTTGCCGTATTCCCCTTTGGTTTCCAGATGAAATGGTGTGAAGGTAACCACGTCGGCTACTTTTTCTGACACGGGAGCCGTTACGGCTTTATCGTATTTGTAGCAGAACGGACAGGCGTAGCTGAATACTTTGATTAACGTCTTATCCGCATTAGGAATCGGTTTCTCCAGCACCATATAGTCAGTGCCCTCGGTAAAAGCCGATGCTGTAAACGATGAGGCAAGTACGGCGGTTAATACCACGCTTTTAAATAATGAAGTGATCCATTTAGACGACATAATTAATCCTTAATCTAACGTGATTATTTAAACATTTGTTGTGGGTGGACCAGTAATGCACGGTAGTGTGTTTGGTTCGGTTTATCGGAAAGGACATCAATTTCAACTTTGACTTCTTTTGTCTTGTAGTCAATTTCATTGATTTTGCCAATGGTCGGTTGTCCAACGTCAAATAAATTAATCGATCCACCAAAGCCAAACATGGTATCGCGATCTTTTTGATATTCGATAACTGAAGTGATAGGACTATAAAAATCATAGCCGCGCTCTTTTCCGTATTCCCAAATTTGTTGGACGGTTCCTTTTTTCTCATCAATTTTATATTCGACAAAACGGGAGTATTTCATCGTCGGCAAAGCGGGTTGTTCGAGTCCACGGCCATCGCCGTTATCAAAAATGGTTAATGTCCCTTTGCTGGAGAGCCATGCGGTGTGCTGGGTGTAGGTAAAATCGAAATCAGTGTTTTCACACTTGCCATTTTCATCACATTTTAGCACGTTGCCTTTAGCATCTACCGGTTTTAACAACTTGCTTGCCAGCGCTTTATTCCAACCTTTAGATGGCGCCAGGATCCACTTCACCTGTTTATCCCGACCAATTTTTACGACCCCCTGATGGCGGGAAGAGATAATGATAGAGTCATCTTTAGCGTCATAGGCAATGGAGTTGACGTGAGCCCAGTTACGACCCGCACCAACGCCGAGGGCATCACCATAGGGAGTATCTGGCTCCAGTTTCGCCTGTTGGCCTGCGTGCGCGAGGTCGACGTTGACGCATACCGCGCCTGCGTCCAGTGCACCCAGCAGGGCATCACGCATCGGGTCGAGAATTTTTGTCAGATCCCATACGTCAACAACGCGACCGGATCTGTCGACTTCAATAATCTGGTCGCGGATAGTTTGCACGTGAATGCCATCTTCCTTGCGATAATCGCGTTTACCTACGCGAAGCAGTACGGTGTCATTGACCGTTTCGATCGATTCATGCGATGCGTCAAGGAATCCACGCGGCAGCTTATGGTCGGCCAGAATCTGTCCCATCATATCGAATTCATACCAGTGCTGACCCTGCACGGCGGTGAAGGTTCCGCGCGGTGTTTCCCGAATGCCCATCAGGTAACCGCGCTTATTGATATCCATGTCATGGCCGTCATAGAAGGTATCCTGATCCAACCACCAACGATATTCACCTTCCGTATCGACGACGAAGGTAAAAGGGGCGATATCAAAGGGTAATGCGCCACCTGCGGGGCCCGCATCAAGGATGCCGGCATTTTTGTCTTTTTCACCATGCCAGTGGAATTCTGCGCCCTGCGCGGTGAAAGTATGGGTATTCACCAGATACAGACGGTCTTCAAAGCCGGGAGCAACCTTAATAACTTTAGTTTGCTGTAAATCAGAAAGAGAACGGTTATCCATGTAGTGATTAACGATGGCAGATGTTTGCACCACGTAATCTTCCTTCATCGCCTTGCCATTTTCTTTATATTCGATGGTAACTTTATTAGCGTACTTTTGATAAAGGCCAAAAACAGGAATGCCATCGTAAGTGGCGAGTGATTCTTTGCCAACGGTATAAGTAACCGGAACCCCTTTTTCACCTTTACCATGAACGGTGACTTTAACATCCGAAATAACGTGACTATCTAATTCAATCAGTGCGGTAAGTGGGGCATTTCCATAAGGATCAACAACTATTGCACCCAGTTTACCTGCGGGTTGGGCGGGTTGAAAACCTGCGGCAAACGAATTCCCCACAGTTAATCCAAATGCCAGTGCAAGCGTTCCAGCGAGAAGTGTTTTTCGGTATTGCGTAAACATGGATATATCTCCTTATATTACCTGTAAATATAATGGTGCTGAATATATTATGTTTTTACGATGTTAATTAAGCAAAGGATAGTATTGCTGATGCTGCTTTAATGATGAATCAATTAATATTGATGAGGCTTATTGTTCTGCAGAATCTAATTTTTATTATTTGAATAGTATTGGCGAGATATTTTAAGAACAATGTTTATTATTGTGTTGTGTGATCTTGTCGACATAGTTTAATTGTTTATAACGATCTGGGCTATTAGCTTAGTCGCTTATTTATATGATCGAAATCATATATTTGTTTCTGGAATATGCCACTATAGGGGTAGGTTGGAATAAGATAGTGTAAAATTTTAACGTTAAATGTTTAATGATGTTAAATATTAAGGGTAAAAGAATGTTTATTGCCTGGTATTGGATTGTATTAATTGCACTCGTTGCGGTGGGTTATTATTGTCATATGAAGCGTTATTGTCGTGCGTTCCGCCAGGACAGAGATGCGCTGCTTGAGGCGCGTAACAAACTCTTTCGTCGATCTGGCGAAGATAACGGCACGGTTAAGGGACAGGAATAGTCCTTCGCGTTCTGCTATGGATGAGCGGATGCTGTTAAACTTGCAGGGTGGCATCCGCCCTCTGGATTATCCGATTCCCATGGACTGGAGAATGACGAGACTTAACCCCATCACCGACATTCCGCACAATACCCCATAGCTGGGATTATTATTGGGATCGATCTCTTTTGCCAATGGCATCAATTCATCGACGGACAGCGCGACCATAATACCTGCGACGGCCGCCATTATCGCCGCCATCACTACCGGCGAAATCAGACTACCGAGAATTAACCACGCCAGTACGCCGCCCAATATTTCTGCCATGCCCGAAATCCCGGCCCAGAATATCGCGGTGCGTTTAGATCCCGTAGCCGCATAAACCGGACCCGCCACGGCTAATCCTTCAGGAATATTGTGTAATGCGACGGCAAGGGCAATACCAAAGCCCAGTTCGAGGTTGCTGCTGGCGGTAACAAATGTCGCAATTCCTTCCGGGAAGTTGTGCAGGCTAATGCCGAGTGTCAATAAAATCGCGGTACGCCGGATGGAACCGGGTAAAGGCTGCGTGGTTTTTTGCACCAGATCCTGGGGGTGAGCATGCGGCAGTATACGATCGAGGCCAAAGTAGCCCAGCAAGCCCACAATAAACATCCCGTAGCCCAACACCGGCGACATGCCGTCAGCGGCCAGCGCAGCGGGCAGCATCTCCATTAGGGATATCAGTAACATAATTCCGGCAGCGAAACCTAAAGAAAAGGCAAGAACGCGGTTAGAGGGTTTTTGCCCCAGCACGCCGAGAAATGCGCCAATAAACGTGGCGGCGCCTGCCAGTAAAGTCAGAAGTAAAGGTACTGACATCGACAAATCTAACTCCTTATCAATCTGCTGTTCGGGCCAGATCGTCAAAATAACTGATGATCTTCATCATGGTTATCTGAGTTCTTCATCAACCGAAAAAGCGTATTGTGATGGTATCAAAATGACTCCCTCAGTAAGGATATCATCATGTCTTCAGCTCGTATGCCAGCATTGTTTTTGGGCCACGGTAGCCCGATGAATGTTCTGGAAGATAACGTTTATACCCGTGCCTGGCAGCAACTGGGGGAAACGTTGCCGCGTCCGAAAGCCATTGTGGTGGTGTCGGCGCATTGGTTCACTCGTGGAACAGGTGTGACGGCGATGGAAGCGCCAAAAACAATCCACGATTTTGGCGGTTTTCCACAGGCGCTGTATGACACGCATTACCCGGCCCCGGGTTCACCGGAACTGGCTCAGCATCTGGTTGACATGCTTGCTCCGGTGCCAGTGACCTTAGACCAGGAAGCGTGGGGCTTTGACCACGGCTCATGGGGCGTGCTGATCAAGATGTATCCGAATGCGGACATTCCGATGGTGCAGCTGAGCGTCGACAGTACCAAACCCGCGGCCTGGCATTTTGAGATGGGTCGCAAACTGGCGGCGTTGCGTGATGAAGGCATTATGCTGGTGGCCAGCGGTAATGTGGTACACAACCTGCGTACTGCGCGTTGGCACGGTGAGAACACGCCATACCCGTGGGCGACCTCATTCAACGATTATGTGAAGGCCAACCTGACATGGCAGGGACCGGTTGAACAGCACCCGCTGGTCAACTACCTCGATCATGAAGGTGGATCGTTATCGAACCCGACGCCGGATCACTATCTGCCGCTGCTGTACGTTTTGGGCGCATGGGACGGTATGGAACCGGTGACGATCCCGGTTGACGGTATTGAGATGGGCAGTTTGAGTATGCTGTCGGTGCAGGTAGGGTAATTAATGCCCGATGGCGTTGCGCTTATCGGGCCTACGGTTCATGCCGTAGGCCGGGCAAAGCGGAGTCGCCATCCGGCACAACGATTATTCGACAAAAATATGCGGATAGAAGCGCGAGAGATCCTGAGTGATCAACGCTCTGTCTTCACGAATGCCGATGCCTGCGGGTTGATCGTTGATCAGCCAACTGCCAATCAGCATATAGCTGTCGCCAAATTTCGGTAGCTGATGGAACTGCTGGACGATCATGCCTTCTTCGCCATACGGCCCTTCCACGGCTTCGATCGTTTTCCCGTTCTCGATGATGGAGACGTTAGCGCCTTCACGCGAGAAGATTGGCTTAACGACGAATTTATCCATCTGCGGATAGTCGTCTTCGGCGAAATAAGCAGGCAACAGGTTCGGATGGTTCGGGAACATTTCCCACAACAGCGGTAATAGCGCCTTGTTGGAGATGATGCTCTTCCAGGCAGGTTCCAGCCAGCGAACGCCCGCGTCTTCAAGCTTAGTGGAGAACATTTCACGCAGCATGAATTCCCACGGATAGAGCTTGAACAGGTTTGCAATAACCTGATCCTGCATATCCGTGAACTGACCTTTTTCACCCAGGCCAATATCTTCGACATAGAGGAATTCAGTGGCGATCTCAGCCTCGGCAGCGCAATCCTGCAGGTACTGGATCGTACCGCGATCTTCGACCGTATCACGACAGCAGGTCAGATGCAGTAGTTGAAAACCATACTGTTCACGCAGCTCGGTGAAACGCTCGATCAGCTTTTCCTGCAGACTGTTGAACTGATCGCTGCCTTCCGGCAGGTTGCCGGCATTAAGCTGATCTTCCAGCCAGATCCACTGGAAAAACGCGGCTTCGTACAATGACGTTGGCGTATCAGCGTTGTTTTCCAGCAGCTTGGGTTCACCTGTGCCGTCCCACGCCAGATCCAGACGAGAATAAAGCGACGGTTGTTGTGTCTGCCAGGACTGGCGGACAAAGCCCCAGGTATGCTTTGGAATGCGGAATTTTGTCATCAGCTCATCGCTGGCGATGACCTTTTCCACCACTTTGAGGCACATTTGATGCAGCTCTGCGGTGACCTCTTCCAGCTTTTCAACCTGGGCAAGCGTGAGCTTATAGTACGCGTCTTCACACCAGTACGGCTCGCCGTACATGGTGTGAAAGTTGAAACCGTATTCGGTGGCCTTATCGCGCCAGTCCGGGCGCTCAACAATACTGACTCTTTCCATGACCATCAGCCGCCCATTGAACGTGTAGTGGTACCGCTGGCGCTACGTTGCATGGTGCTCTGTTTAGCCACAGATTCGCCAAATCCGCCGCGGGTGACGGTAGTGGTGGTGGCCGGTTTCGGCGCCATGGCGGTTTTCGGCACGGTCATGGTGCGGCCCGGTGTCGCTGCGCCGTAGTTTTTACCGCTGGCGTCAGTGTACTTGCCGTATGCCGGACTGGCCGGGTTTTTCGAGCTGAACAGCGGCTGCTGAGCGCCCATTCCGCCGCCCATCAGTCGGCCCATCATGTAGCCTGCCATCAGCGGCATCCAGAAGCTGCCGCTGCTTTGATTCTGCGCCTGAGCCTGGCCTTCGCCGGTCGGCGCCATACCCGCTTGCGCAGGTGCTTGTTGGCACTGGCCTTCGCCGAATTCAGCGATACAGTCTTCGCGAGTGGCATATTTTGGCGCGGTGCGTTCCGCTTCTTTCAGCGCATTGTTGAACGCGGTGGTACATTCGGCGCTTTTACCCGGATTCGCTGCTGAGCAGTCGTCCGCGTTTTGATAAAGCGAAACCGTTTCGTCGCTCTTTTCACAGCCCGCGAGCATAAACACAGCGGTAACTGCCAGGGCGACAGGAGTCAGATGGCGCGCGCTCCAGCTTTTGCGGAACGAAGCGTGATGTATTGATTTTGTCCGTTTCATATATGTCTTCCAGGACCCAGTGGTAAATACTGCTCAGAATAGAGGATGACTGGTCGAAATTGAAGCGGGAAGAGGCGAGAATGCGCAGGAAGGGGCGGATCTTTACGTTGTCTTACGTTCAGACGGGGCCGAAGCCCCGTCATCAGCATTAATTACGGAACGGGTTGTTGCCGTTGCTGCTGGTTGTACGTGCGGCTGTCGGCTGCGCCGCTGGCGTCGTGCTGTTGGACGTATAACCATCCGCTGCGGCGTCTTGCTGCGCGTTTTGCGGGGCGATCGTATCCGGGGTAGTGGATACCGGTTTACCCAGCGTATTGTTCAGGGCCACCAGATCCTGCTCGTTCAGCGTACCGAGCGCGGATTTGACGTTTAACTGATTGATTAGATAGGTGTAACGCGCATTAGCCAGCTGTTGCTTGGCGTTGTACAGCGTGGTGGTGGCATCCAATACATCCACGATGGTACGTGTACCAACGGAATAACCGGCTTCCATCGCATCCAAAGAACTTTGCGCAGAAACAACCGCTTGTTTGTACGCGTTGATGCTACTGATGGACGCATTAATGTTGTTAAACGAAGAACGAACGGTCTGCACCACGCTGCGGTGTGCGCTTTCCAGTTGTTCGCTTGCGCCAACAAAGTTGTACTGCGCCTGTTTCACCTGCGAGTTAACCATTCCGCCCTGGTAGATAGGCAGCGAGAAGCTCAGGCCGATTTTGTTCTGGCCCATGTTGCTGTCGTCATACTGGGAGGTGTTGGTTTTGGAACCGCTGTATGAAGTATCAGATACGCCAGTAGATGCGGTCAGGTCCAGAGTCGGTAAATGACCGTCCTGTGCCAGGCGAATCTGTTCACGCGCCAGATCCTGGCTCAAACGCGCCTGCAATAAGGTCAGGTTGCGGTTTTCCGCTTCTTTCAGCAGTGCGTTCACCGCCTGCGGTTTGTTGGTTTTGAAGCCGTCAACGTTCAGCGAAGCCAGTTCCGGGTAGTAGTTACCGGTCACCTGGCGCAGTTGTTCCACCGCGTTATCCAGATTGTTGCGCGCGGTAACTTCGTTTGCCAACACGGTATCGTATTGTGAACGGGCGTTCTGCACGTCAGTGATAGCGACCAGGCCAACGTTAAAACGCTGAGTGGTCTGATCTAACTGACGGTAAACCGCATCTTTCTGTGCCTGGGTGTAAGACAGCACGTCAATTGCGTTCAGTACGTTAAAATAGGCGGTGGCGGTATTCAGGATCAGCGTTTGCTGATCGGTCTGATAGGTCACGTCCTGGATGCCCGCTGATTTTTCTTGCAGCGTCAGGGCACGCCATTTTGACATATCAAAAATGGACTGAGTTAACTGCAGAGATGCGCTGGTGGCGTTGGAGTTGACGCCATTTGCATCACGGTAGCCATTGCTGTAGGTGTAATCGGCACCTAATCCCAGTTGCGGCAGTAATGGGCTACGCGCTTCGTTAATTTTTTCGAATGCAGCATCGCGATCGGCGGCGGATTTACGCAATTCCGGGTTGCTCAGGCGTGCTTGCTGATAAACCTGCATCAGGTTCTCTGCCTGGCTCAGAGTACTGAACCCCGACAGGCTCAGGCCGATAAGGATGGGGAGCAATTTCTTCATTTGCATTCCTTGTTGTGAAGCAGTATTTAGCGCTGATCAAATTGTAAAAATATTTGCTGATTCTAGCAGAATCCGCCACTGCAAAAAGTTGGCGTTACGTGCCATACGGCGTTAATTTGCATCAATTTAACACAAGGGCGTTGAAACATCAGTCAAACGACCTTGAAATTCACATTTTAAACACTATTGGTTTCAGGACAGCACAATGCGTAAACCAGACAACTTGCCAATGACTTTCACTAAAAATGATGTAGAAATTATTGCACGAGAAACGCTATACCGCGGATTTTTTTCACTGGATCTTTATCGGTTCCGCCATCGCTTGTTTAACGGCGGTATGAGCGGTGAGGTAAAGCGCGAAATTTTTGAGCGCGGACACGCGGCAGTCTTGCTACCCTTTGACCCTGAGCGGGACGAAGTTGTGCTGGTCGAGCAGATCCGCATCGCGGCGTTTGATACCAGCGCAAGCCCATGGCTACTGGAAATGGTGGCCGGGATGATCGAAGAAGGCGAGAGCGTGGAAGATGTCGCGCGCCGTGAAGCGATGGAAGAAGCCGGGCTTAACGTTAAACGCGTAAAACCGGTGCTGAGTTATCTGGCAAGCCCAGGAGGCACCAGCGAACGCTCATCGATTATGGTGGGTGAAGTGGACGCCACGACCGCGAGCGGAATTCATGGTCTGGCTGATGAAAACGAAGATATTCGTGTTCATGTGGTGAGCCGGGAACAGGCTTACCAATGGGTAGAAGAGGGGATAATCGACAACGCGGCTTCTGTCATCGCTTTGCAATGGTTACAGCTGCACTATCAAGAGTTAAAAACTGAGTGGAAAAAATGAAGCGTTACACACCTGACTTCCCTGAAATGATGCGCCTGTGCGAAACCAATTATTCGCAATTGCGCCGCCTGTTGCCGCGTAATGACGCAGCCGGCGAAACAGTGAGCTATCAGGTGGCAAACGCACAATATCGGTTAACGATCGTTGAATCGACCCGATACACTACGCTTGTCGCGATCGAACAAACGGCACCGGCTGTGACTTACTGGAGCCTGCCGTCCTTAACCGTGCGTCTGTATCATGATGCGAGGGTCGCTGAAGTGTGTTCAAGTCAGCAGATCTTTCGCTTCAAAGCACGGTATGATTATCCAAATAAAAAGTTGCATCAACGCGACGAAAAGCATCAAATTAACCAGTTTCTGGCCGACTGGTTACGGTACTGTTTAGCACATGGAGCGATGGCGATTCCGGTTTATTAGCGTCGTGAAACCTAAGGACACCATTTGGAAAGCCTGTTAACCCTTCCTTTGGCTGGTGAGGCCAGAGTCAGGATCTTACAAATTACAGACACTCACCTGTTTGCCGAAAAGCATGAAACGCTGCTGGGTGTGAATACCTGGGACAGCTATCAATCCGTACTGGATGCAATACATGCTGAGTCGCCAGAGTTCGATCTGATCGTCGCGACTGGCGATTTGGCGCAGGATCAATCCGCTGCGGCTTATCAGCATTTTGCTGAGGGCATCGCAAGTTTTCGTGCGCCCTGCGTTTGGCTCCCGGGTAATCATGATTTTCAGCCTGCAATGTACAGCTCGCTGCAGGACGCGGGCATTTCCCCGGCTAAGCGCGTCTTCATTGGCGAACAGTGGCAAATCTTGTTGCTGGACAGCCAGGTGTTTGGCGTTCCCCACGGCGAGTTAAGCGAATTTCAGCTCGAATGGCTGGAGCGTAAACTTGCCGATGCGCCTGAACGCAATACCTTGCTGCTTCTGCATCATCATCCTCTGCCTGCGGGCTGCAGCTGGCTCGATCAGCACAGTCTGCGCAATGCCGCCGAACTGGACAACGTGCTGGTGAACTATCCGCGCGTGAAGTATCTGCTGTGTGGGCATATTCATCAGGAACTGGATCTGGACTGGAACGGTCGCCGCCTGTTGGCGACGCCATCGACCTGCGTGCAGTTTAAGCCGCATTGTTCTAATTTCACGTTAGATACCATCAGCCCCGGCTGGCGTACGCTGGAGCTGTTTGCTGACGGTACGTTGCAGACTCAGGTGTGTCGTCTGCAGGGTAATCGGTTTCACCCTGATACCGCTTCAGAAGGTTACTGATGTCTACGCTTCTTTATCTTCATGGATTTAACAGTTCTCCTCGTTCGGCGAAGGCATGTTTGCTGAAAAGCTGGCTGGCGGAGCACCATCCGCACGTTGAGATGATTGTACCGCAGCTGCCGCCGTATCCTGCTCAGGCCGCAGAGATGCTGGAATCGATCGTTCTTGAGCATGGCGGCGAGTCGCTGGGGATTGTCGGTTCCTCGTTGGGCGGCTATTACGCCACCTGGCTGTCACAATGTTTTATGTTGCCAGCGGTGGTGGTGAACCCGGCGGTCCGGCCTTATGAACTGCTGGTCGACTATCTTGGTCAAAACGAGAACCCCTACACCGGGCAGCAATATGTGCTAGAGTCACGCCATATTTACGATCTTAAAGTCATGCAGATTGACCCGCTGGAAGCGCCGGATTTGATCTGGTTGCTCCAACAAACGGGCGATGAAGTGTTGGACTACCGCCAGGCGGTGGCGTATTACGCCTCCTGCCGCCAGACAGTTACTGAGGGCGGAAACCACGCATTCACGGGCTTCGAAGATTATTTCAACCAGATTGTCGATTTTCTTGGACTGCACAGTTTCTGACGATCAATTCGAACTGCTTATTTAAACCATGACGCAAACTTATAACGCTGATGCCATTGAGGTACTCACTGGGCTTGAGCCGGTACGCCGTCGCCCTGGGATGTACACCGATACGACCCGTCCGAACCACCTTGGGCAGGAAGTGATTGATAACAGTGTGGATGAAGCACTGGCGGGCCACGCAAAACGTGTGGACGTGATCTTACATGCCGACCAATCTCTGGAAGTCATTGACGATGGTCGCGGCATGCCGGTAGACATTCACCCTGAAGAAGGTGTTCCGGCGGTTGAGTTGATCCTCTGCCGTTTACATGCGGGTGGTAAGTTCTCCAATAAAAACTATCAGTTCTCTGGTGGCTTGCATGGGGTGGGTATCTCCGTGGTCAACGCTCTGTCGAAGCGTGTGGAAGTAAACGTGCGTCGCGACGGGCAGGTGTACAACATCGCGTTTGAGAACGGCGATAAGGTGCAGGATTTACAGGTTGTCGGGACCTGCGGTAAACGCAATACCGGAACCAGCGTGCACTTCTGGCCGGATGAAACCTTCTTCGACAGCCCGCGTTTTTCCGTTTCGCGCTTAACGCACGTCCTGAAAGCTAAAGCGGTATTGTGTCCGGGTGTCGAGATCACCTTTAAAGATGAGGTCAACAATAGCGAACAGCGCTGGTGCTACCAGGATGGTCTGAATGATTATCTGAGCGAAGCGGTGAATGGCCTGCCTACCCTGCCGGAAAAACCGTTTATCGGTAATTTTAGCGGTGAGACGGAAACTGTGGACTGGGCGCTGCTCTGGCTGCCGGAAGGCGGCGAGCTGCTGACCGAAAGCTATGTAAACCTGATCCCAACCATGCAGGGCGGTACGCATGTTAACGGTCTGCGTCAGGGCCTGCTGGATGCGATGCGCGAGTTCTGCGAATACCGCAATATCCTGCCGCGCGGCGTGAAGCTGTCGGCGGAAGATATCTGGGATCGCTGTGCCTATGTGCTGTCGGTGAAAATGCAGGATCCGCAGTTTGCCGGGCAAACCAAAGAGCGCCTCTCCTCGCGCCAGTGCGCGGCATTTGTCTCTGGGGTGGTGAAAGATGCCTTCAGCTTGTGGCTGAACCAGAACGTGCAGTCAGCCGAACTGCTGGCTGAGATGGCGATTTCCAGCGCCCAGCGTCGTCTGCGCGCGGCGAAAAAAGTGGTGCGTAAAAAGCTGACCAGCGGTCCGGCGTTGCCGGGGAAACTGGCGGACTGTACCGCACAGGATCTCAATCGCACCGAACTGTTCCTCGTCGAAGGTGACTCAGCGGGCGGATCGGCCAAACAGGCGCGCGATCGTGAGTATCAGGCGATCATGCCGCTCAAAGGTAAGATCCTCAATACCTGGGAAGTCTCTTCCGATGAAGTGCTGGCCTCGCAGGAAGTTCACGATATTTCGGTGGCGATCGGTATCGATCCGGACAGCGACGACCTGAGCCAGTTACGTTACGGTAAGATCTGTATCCTGGCGGATGCGGACTCCGATGGTCTGCACATCGCCACGCTGCTGTGCGCACTGTTTGTGAAACACTTCCGCACGCTGGTGAAACACGGTCACGTGTACGTGGCGCTGCCGCCGTTATACCGTATCGACCTCGGGAAAGAGGTGTATTACGCGCTGACGGAAGAAGAAAAAGCGGGCGTACTGGAGCAGTTAAAGCGCAAGAAAGGCAAGCCGAACGTGCAGCGCTTTAAAGGTCTGGGTGAAATGAACCCGATGCAACTGCGTGAAACCACGCTGGATCCGAACACTCGTCGCCTGGTGCAACTAATCATTGATGATGAAGACGATCAGCGCACCAACGCAGTGATGGATATGCTGCTGGCCAAGAAGCGTTCTGAAGATCGTCGTAACTGGTTGCAGGAGAAAGGCGACCTGGCGGATCTCGAAGGGTAAGGGGTATGTAGGCCGGATAAGGCGGTTTGTGCCGCCATCCGGCAAGGTCATCATGCCCGATGGCGTACGCTTATCTGGCCCGGCGGCCAGAACAATAACTTAAATGCCCGGCTCCAGAATACGAATATTCATCTCCAGCACATCGCCTTTGACGGCTTCGCTGTAGGCTTTCATATGCGGAGTCTGCAAATGCGCTTCAAGGTGGGCGATGCTTTCCCACTGTTCAATCATGACGATTGAATCCGGGGCTGTAGTCTGAAAACTGACGCCAGCAGCATGATCGACCATCGGCGCGTAGCCGTGGCAACCTTCTTCCTGTAAAACGATCGGAACGATTTTAGCGAACTGATCCAGTACCGCCTGGCGGTGATGTTGACCTGGACGTGTACGGATTTCTGCAATAACGGTAAGCATGGTTAACTCCTTCTAATTCCAGGTTACCAGTTAACCAAAAATTTCGTTCAGATGCTTGCGATATTCTGCGATATAACGCGGGACATCCGGCATTTTAATCACGTCATTGGTGATAAAGGTCGGCAGCGCTTCCATTCCCAGGAACTGGTTTGCTTTATGGAATGGGAGATAAACGCCATCAACCCCAACGCCATGGAAGAACTGATCTTTTTCCGTGAAGGCTTCCATCGGCGCGTTCCAGGTCAGAGACAGCATGTATTTTTTGCCCTGAATCAGTCCGCCGGAACCGTATTTTTTTGACGCATCTGAACGCGTGCGCCCATCGCTGGCGTACAGCGTACCGTGCCCGGCAGTGAACACGTCATCAATGTATTTCTTCACCGTCCACGGCGCGCCCATCCACCAACCCGGCATTTGCCAGATAACTGCGTCTGCCCAGACGAAGTTCTGCACTTCTGCTTGCACATCATAGTCGCTGTCAGCGCGTACGACTCTAACATCATGCCCGAGGTCGCGCAGGATACCGTCCGCGACCTCGGTCAGGGTGTCATTCAATTGCCCATTAGAATGGCCAAATTTTTTCGCACCGTTGATAATCAGGATGTTGCTCATTTTGTGTCCTCAAAGAATAACGTTTGAGGCCGATTCTACGCTGATGATCGGTACGGTGAAATTAGCAAAATGTGCAAAGTCTTTTGCTGACTGCGCAATAATAACGCAGTTACCAACTGATTTTAGCTTCAAAGCCGCCTTGCGGCGCATTACCAAACGAGGCTGACATTCTGTGTAAGGTCGCGATGCGACGGACAATTGACAGCCCCAGACCGCTGCCGGTCACGCTTTGCCCCGGTGGGCGATAAAAGCGTTCTCCAATGTGCATCAGAACTTCCGGCGCAATACCTGGACCATTATCTTTGACGCTAAAATTGCGGGCGTTGAGCGTCACTTCCACAATACTTCCCCGTGGACTATAGCGAATCGCATTATCCAGCAGATTTCGCACCATCAGGCTGAGTAACAGCGGTTGCCCGGTACATGTGATGCCGTGCGCGTTAATCTGCAAACGTACGTCAATATGCGCCTGCTGGGCCGAATGGTAGATATCCATCACCGAAGATTGCAGCAACTCCTCCAGCGAGATTTCCGCCACATCCTGAAGATTGTCGAGGGAGTCAAGGCGCGAAAGCGTCAGTAACTGATCGACCAGACGCGTGGCGCGATCGATCCCGGCCTGCATCTGCATTAAGGCTTTTTGCCGTGCCTGCGGGTCATCGTCAGACAGTTGCGCCACTTCGGTTTGCACTTTCAGCGCCGTCAATGGACTACGCAACTCGTGAGCGGCATCTGAAGTAAAGCGCCGTTCACGCACCATGGTGGTATGAATACGGGTGAAAAGTTGGTTGAGTGATTCAACCAACGGGCGGACCTCGCCAGGAATGCCTTTCAAACTGAGCGGTTCTTCTGATTCCGGGTCGCGTAAACGTAGCGCCTGCGCCAGTTTCTTCAGTGGCTTAAGTTCAAGACTTAACAACACAATCAGGATTAACAGCATCAGCGGCAGAGCGACCAACCACGGCACCAATTGTGCTGTCACAATCGCTAAAGCCATATCTTCACGATATTCCCATTCCTGTCCGACAACGATTCGATACTTTTTATCTGCGGAAGTCAGCCAGACAAAACGCCATTTATCGTTGTCGCCATTCAGATAGCCATCGTCAAAACCTTCCCGGCGATAGCTGTAGGGAATGTATTGGCCATTGTCGCCATCGTGAAGAACCATTTTCCCTTCTGGCGTGTAGGCCGCAAAGGTCAGTACATCGTCGTCAATATGACCATGTTTGAATTTTTTCGGGGTATGCGCGATGCGTTCAGAGGCTTTGAGTTCATCAAGATCCAGCGTGACCAGACGCTTGGCGAACAGCATTTGCTGCGTGTCGAACATCTCATTCACGTTGTCGGTGGTTTGCTTCCAGGCGACAAAGCTGGAAATCAACCAGGTCACTAAAACCAAAATCATGAAGATAAGCGTTAGCCTGATGCGCAGGCTGAGACGTTGTGCGAGTTTCATGCGTCACCCAGGGTGTAGCCAATGCCATGCACGGTACGGATAAAGTCGCTGCCGAGCTTACGGCGTAAGTGATGGACGTGTACTTCAACCGCATTGCTGGAGACGTTTTCGTCCCAGGTATACAGTTTTTCTTCAATCAGTTTGCGGGGCAGGACGCGGCCCTTGTTACGCATAAGCAGCTCCAGCAGCGCGAACTCTTTGGGCTTAAGAGACAACGGTTCGCCAGCCGCCGTGGCGACCAGCGCGCCGGGATCAAGCGTCACCTCGCCATGGCGTAATGTGTTGCTGGCCTGGCCGCTGGCACGACGCACCAGCGCCTCCAGCCTGGCGGCAACTTCAATCAACGCGAAGGGTTTACACAGATAGTCGTCCGCGCCCAGGCGTAAGCCTTCAACGCGTTCTGCCAGCGCGTCGCGGGCGGTCAGGATCAGCACCGGTTCCTGCTTCCCGTTGGCTCGCCACTCGCGCAGGATATCCCGTCCGTCTATGCCTGGCAGCGTCAGGTCGAGGATTACCGCATCATACGGGGCACTGTAGAGTGCTTCTTTCCCCTGACGTCCTTCGGTAAACCAGTCGATGCTAAAACCCATTTTACTCAGACCGGTTTTAAGGCCATCGCCAATCAACGTATCATCTTCAACCAGTAAAATGCGCATATATTCTTCCCTGCGAAAACTCTCTTTGCCGTCAGTAAACCTTGTCGCCGCCGCATCTGTACAGCAAAAAAGAATCTTTTTTTTCCTTAAGAACTTGTTAAGGATTAACTTATTTAATAGTCGTAAACCAACATGAAAGGGAGACATGACGATGAAAAAATTAGCTGCAATGGTTGCCGTAATGGCACTGTGTTCCGCACCTGTTCTGGCAGCGCAGCAGGGCGGCTTCTCTGGGCCAACGACGACCACGCAAAGCCAAAGCGGCGGGTTTGTCGGCCCGAACGGCAGCATCACGACGGTAGCAAGTGCTAAATCGCTGCGCGATGACGCTTGGGTTACCTTGCGTGGGAACATCGTTGAGCGTATTTCCGACGATTTGTATGTGTTTAAAGATGCGACCGGCACGGTGAATGTGGATATTGACCATAAGCGCTGGAACGGCGTAACCGTAACCCCGCAGGATGTGGTTGAGATCCAGGGCGAAGTGGATAAAGACTGGAACTCCGTTGAAATCGACGTGAAACAGATTAGCAAAGTTGCTAAATAATCCCCATCAGGGCCGCATTCGCGGCCCTTTTCTTTGTGACTCAACACGCCAGATAGGGTAGTATCTGCGGCAATATTGCCCTTCAATAGAGGGGTACAAAGTTGAGGAACCACGATTAATGAGCGATATGGCAGAGCGCCTGGCGCTGCATGAATTCACGGAAAACGCCTATCTGAACTACTCCATGTACGTCATCATGGACAGGGCGTTGCCATTTATTGGCGATGGTTTGAAACCCGTTCAGCGTCGCATTGTGTATGCAATGTCTGAACTGGGGCTGAATGCCAGCGCCAAATTTAAAAAATCCGCCCGTACCGTCGGTGACGTGCTGGGTAAATACCACCCGCACGGCGACATCGCCTGCTATGAAGCGATGGTGCTGATGGCGCAGCCGTTCTCTTACCGTTATCCGCTGGTTGATGGTCAGGGAAACTGGGGGGCGCCGGACGATCCCAAATCCTTCGCGGCGATGCGTTATACCGAATCCCGCTTGTCTAAATATGCGGAAGTCCTGCTGGGTGAACTCGGCCAGGGAACGTCGGACTGGGTGCCAAACTTCGACGGCACCATGCAGGAGCCAAAGATGCTGCCTGCGCGTCTGCCAAATATTCTGCTGAACGGTACGACCGGTATTGCCGTTGGTATGGCGACGGACATTCCGCCGCATAACCTGCGAGAAGTCGCCAAAGCGGCGATTACGCTGATTGAGCAGCCGAAAACAACGCTCGATCAACTGCTGGACATCGTGCAGGGGCCGGATTACCCGACCGAAGCCGAGATTATTACCTCGCGTGCGGAAATTCGTAAGATTTACGAAAACGGACGCGGCTCCGTGCGTATGCGCGCGGTATGGACGAAAGAAGACGGCGCGGTGGTGATTTCCGCGCTGCCGCATCAGGTTTCCGGGGCAAAAGTGCTGGAGCAGATCGCTGCTCAAATGCGCAACAAAAAGCTGCCGATGGTTGACGACCTGCGTGACGAATCGGATCACGAAAACCCGACCCGTCTGGTGATTGTCCCGCGCTCCAATCGCGTGGATATGGAACAGGTAATGAACCACCTGTTTGCCACCACCGATCTGGAAAAAAGCTACCGTATCAACCTGAACATGATTGGCCTCGACGGTCGCCCGGCGGTGAAAAACCTGCTGGAGATCCTCACCGAATGGCTGGCGTTCCGCCGTGATACCGTGCGTCGTCGCCTGAACTATCGTCTGGAAAAAGTGCTTAAGCGCCTGCATATCCTTGAAGGTTTGCTGGTGGCGTTCCTCAACATTGACGAAGTGATCGAGATTATTCGTCATGAAGATGAACCTAAGCCTGAGCTGATGTCGCGGTTTGGCATTTCTGAAACGCAGGCTGAAGCTATCCTTGAGCTGAAATTGCGCCATCTGGCCAAACTCGAAGAGATGAAAATCCGCGGTGAGCAGGATGAACTGGCGAAAGAGCGCGATCAACTGCAGGCCATTCTCGCTTCCGAGCGTAAAATGAATAACCTGCTGAAGAAAGAGCTGCAGGCCGATGCCGAGGCCTATGGCGACGATCGCCGCTCCCCGCTGCAGGAACGCGAAGAAGCGAAGGCGATGAGCGAGCACGACATGCTGCCGTCTGAGCCGGTGACCATTGTATTGTCTCAGAGTGGTTGGGTGCGTAGCGCCAAAGGCCACGACATTGATGCGCCAGGATTAAGCTATAAAGCGGGCGACAGCTTTAAGTCGGCAGTGAAGGGCAAGAGCAACCAGCCGGTGGTGTTCGTTGACTCGACCGGACGCAGCTACGCCATCGACCCGATTACGCTGCCGTCGGCACGTGGTCAGGGCGAACCATTGACCGGTAAGCTCACGCTGCCGCCGGGCGCGACGGTGGAGCATATGCTGATGGAAGGCGACGATCAGAAACTGCTGATGGCATCCGATGCGGGCTACGGTTTTGTCTGTACCTTCAACGATCTGGTAGCACGTAACCGTGCGGGTAAGGCATTGATTACGCTGCCTGAAAATGCACGCGTTATGCCGCCGGTGGTGATTGAAGATGAAACCGATATGCTGCTGGCGATAACGATGGCCGGTAGGATGTTGATGTTCCCGGTGAGCGATTTGCCGCAACTGTCGAAAGGCAAAGGGAACAAGATTATCAATATCCCTTCAGCAGAAGCGGCGAAAGGCGAAGATGGCCTGGCGCTGCTCTATGTGCTGCCGCCGCAAAGCACGCTGACTATTCACGTCGGTAAACGCAAAATTAAACTGCGTCCTGAAGAGTTGCAGAAAGTGACCGGCGAACGCGGTCGTCGTGGCACGCTGATGCGTGGTCTACAGCGTATCGATCGCATTGAAATTGACTCGCCTCGACGCGCCAGTCAGGGCGACAGCGAAGAATAACGCGACTGCCCGGCTCTCCCTGCTTTCGCTCAGGGAGAGCCAACGTTAAAATTTCCCGTAAAACCGTTGTTTATTCGTGCGTTGCGATTAACAATACGCTTTTCCAGAGAGCCGCCTTAACAAAGCCCTAACCTGATGCAGAGTTATGTATCCGGTGACGTAAAATGCCAGGCTCTTAGGCCTTAGAGGTTGTTATGTTATATATTTTTCGTTTAATCATTACTGTTATTTACTGCATTCTGGTCTGTATTTTCGGTTGTATATACTGTCTGTTCAGCCCACGGAATCCAAAACACGTCGCAACGTTCGGTCATATGTTTGGCCGCCTGGCTCCCCTTTATGGCCTGAAGGTCGAGTGCCGCATGCCGGCAGACGCGCAGAACTATGGTAATGCTATCTATATTTGTAACCATCAGAACAACTATGACATGGTTACCGCTTCGAATATCGTTCAGCCGCCGACGGTAACGGTGGGTAAAAAAAGCCTGCTGTGGATCCCGTTCTTCGGGCAACTGTACTGGTTAACCGGTAACCTGTTGATCGACAGAAACAACCGTGCTAAAGCGCACAGCACCATTGCAGCCGTGGTGAACCATTTCAAAAAACGTCGTATTTCTATCTGGATGTTCCCGGAAGGGACACGCAGCCGTGGCCGTGGTCTGCTGCCGTTTAAAACCGGTGCGTTTCATGCGGCGATTGCTGCAGGCGTTCCGGTCATTCCAGTCTGCGTTTCTACAACCTCGAACAAGATCAAATTAAACCGACTCAATAATGGTCTGGCGATTGTAGAGATGCTGCCGCCGGTGGATATTAGCCACTTTGGTAAAGATCAGGTTCGTGAACTGGCAGCGCATTGCCGCTCGCTGATGGAACAAAAAATCGCAGAACTCGATAAAGAAGTTGCTGAGCGGGAAGCCGCCGGTAAGGTTTAATCCGCACAATTCGGGTTTTTTACAGGAAAAGATTTCCTGCGTGTTAATCGCCAGTTTTTCATGGAGTTTATATGTCATTCAGTCGGCGTCAGTTCATTCAGGCATCGGGGATCGCACTGTGTGCAGGTGCTGTTCCGCTGAAGGCTAATGCTGCCGGTCAGCAACAACCGTTACCTGTGCCTCCACTGCTGGAGTCTCGTCGGGGGCAGCCGTTATTTATGACGCTGCAACGCGCGCATTGGTCCTTTACACAAGGCACGCGCGCGCCTGTCTGGGGGATTAACGGCCGCTACCTGGGACCGACAATTCGCGTCTGGAAAGGGGATGACGTCAAGCTTATTTACAGCAATCGTCTGACAGAAAATGTCTCGATGACCGTCGCCGGATTACAGGTACCTGGTCCGCTGATGGGGGGCCCGGCGCGCATGATGTCCCCTAATGCGGATTGGGCGCCAGTGCTGCCGATCCGCCAGAATGCCGCCACGCTGTGGTATCACGCCAATACGCCAAATCGTACTGCCCAGCAGGTCTATAACGGTCTTGCCGGGATGTGGCTGGTTGAAGATGAGGTCAGTAAATCCCTGTCTATTCCCAACCATTACGGCGTGGATGATTTTCCGATCATTATCCAGGACAAGCGTCTGGACAACTTTGGGACGCCGGAATACAGCGAACCTGGCAGCGGCGGTTTTGTTGGGGATACGCTTCTGGTTAATGGGGCGCAAAGTCCGTATGTCGAAGTCTCCCGCGGTTGGGTACGCTTGCGTTTGCTGAACGCGTCAAACTCGCGTCGTTACCAACTGCAAATGAGTGATGGCCGTGCGCTGCATGTGATTTCCAGCGATCAGGGCTTTTTACCCGCGCCTGTTTCATTGAAACAGCTCTCGCTGGCGCCAGGCGAACGTCGTGAGATCCTGGTGGATATGACTAACGGTAATGAGGTCTCTATTACCTGTGGCGAGGCGGCCAGCATTGTCGACAGGATCCGGGGATTCTTTGAACCATCAAGTATTCTTATCTCCACGCTGGTGCTGACTCTGCGACCAACCGGCCTCTTGCCGCTGGTGACTGACAGCCTGCCAATGCGCCTGCTGCCAACCGAGATCCTCAGCGGTTCGCCGATTCGCAGCCGTGATATCAGCCTGGATGACGATCCGGGGATCAACGGTCAGTTGTGGGACGTCAACCGCATGGATATTACCGCGCAGCAGGGTACCTGGGAGCGCTGGACGGTGCGGGCGGATATGCCGCAGTCTTTCCATATTGAGGGCGTCTCGTTCCTGATCCGTAATGTGAACGGCGCGATGCCGTTCCCGGAAGACAGAGGCTGGAAAGATACCGTTTGGGTAGATGGGCAGGTCGAGCTACTGGTTTATTTCGGTCAGCCTTCCTGGGCGCATTTCCCGTTCTACTTTAACAGCCAGACGCTGGAAATGGCGGATCGTGGCTCGATCGGTCAGATCCTGGTGAACCCGGCGCCGTAACGCGCCGGGGTTTGCGTTACGCCCGCCAGAACATGCGCGAAAACAGGATCAGTATGGGGTAAATCTCCAGACGCCCCATGATCATGGCCGCGCACATCAGCAGCTTTGCCTCCTCATTTAACGTGCCAAACGTCGTGGCGGTAACGCCAAATCCCAGCCCCATATTGTTGATGCAGGCGGCGACGGTGGCGAAAGAGGAGAAGAGATCGTAGCCCATCAGATTGAGCGCCCAGATAAAAAAGCTGGTGAACAAAACGTAGAGAAAGAAAAAGCTCCATACCGAACGCACCACCCTGTCGCTTACCACGCTGTTACCCACTTTGATGTTCAGCAGGGCGCGAGGATGCGCGAGCTGGTGTAACTCCTGGCGGCACTGCTTGAACATAATCAAAAAGCGCAGCACTTTAATTCCCCCGCACGTCGATCCCACACAACCGCCGAAGAAGCTGGCGCTAAGCAGCATGAAGATCGTGTGCGAGGGCCACTGCGCGTAATCCGCCGTTGACAGGCCATTATCCGTCAGCATGGAGCTGGCCAGAAAAAAGGCATGCACCAGGCTGTCCGTTAGCCCGTACATACCCGCCCGCCAGACCTGCCAGGTGGCGATCAGCGTGACCACCAGCGCAATTAGCAGAAAGAAACGCAGCTCGGCATTACGACGAAAGGGCTTGAAGGTACGTTTTACAATAGCAACGTACCAGAGGGTGAAGTTAAACGCGGATAACAGTGAGAACAGTCCGGCGACGAGTTCTATAGCGTGGCTGTTATAAAAGCCGATGCTCTCGCTGCGAGTGGAAAATCCGCCAAGAGAGACCGTCGACAGCCCGTGGCATAAGGCGTCGAAAAACGACATCCCGGCAGCCCAGTAGGCCAGAGTACAAATAAGACCCAGAATGACGTAGGTCAACCACAGCGTACGTGCGGTATCGGCAAGCCTTGGCGTGAGGCGTTCTTCTTTGAAGGGGCCAGGCATTTCAGACTGATACAGTTTCATGCCGCCAATACCCAGCAGCGGTAATACCGCCACGGCGAGGACAATAACGCCCAGGCCGCCAATAAAATTGAGCTGAGCACGATAGTAAAGATACGATTTCGGCAAGGCGCTGACGTCGCCAATCACCGTTGCGCCAGTGGTGGTAATCCCGGAAACCCCTTCGAACAGGGCATCGGCAAAGGAGAGATTTAAGCCATCGTCCATCCACATCGGCATTGTGCTAATAAACGAAAACAGTAGCCAGAACAAAACGATAATGACGAATCCATCCCGGGTTCTCAGTTGAATTCCCGCATGTTTGGTTGCCAGCCACGCCCCGCCGCCAAGGGTAAAGAAAGTCATAAATGTGCTGAAAAATGCGAAAAAGCTCCGCTCTTTATTTAACAGAGCGATGGTCATCGGCGGCAGCATGGAGAAGCTGTAGAGAAGAACCAGAAATCCGCACAGGTGAACAACAACCCGTAACTGGGAAATATGCAGTGAATCGTTGAGTCGCAATGAAAAATCCCCCGCCGAAAAGAGTGATCTCAACTGGCCGGCATGGTGTTAATTATGATTGATAAAAATGGCTGTCGTAAAATTTAACAATTTATACAACTTTCTACTGGTCTGGTTCAGACTCCACTTCATTTCTTGCCGACATACAGCGTATAATCCCCGGCCTTTGATTATTTTTTTACCATTTTTGGAAGCACTATGAGCGCAATATCCCTGATCCAACCGGACAGAGACCTTTTCTCCTGGCCGCAGTACTGGGCTGCCTGTTTTGGCCCGGCACCGTTTTTGCCGATGTCACGTGACGAAATGGACCAACTTGGCTGGGATAGCTGCGACATCATTCTGGTGACCGGCGATGCCTACGTCGACCACCCAAGCTTTGGTATGGCGATTTGTGGCCGTATGCTGGAAGCTCAGGGCTTTCGCGTCGGAATTATCGCCCAGCCGGAGTGGAACAACAAAGACGATTTTATGCGTTTGGGTAAACCGAACCTGTTCTTTGGTGTGACCGCTGGCAACATGGACTCGATGATCAACCGTTATACCGCCGATCGCCGACTGCGCCATGATGATGCCTACACGCCGGACAACGTGGCGGGTAAACGTCCGGACCGCGCCACGCTGGTCTATACCCAGCGCTGTAAAGAAGCATGGAAAGATGTGCCGGTTATTCTTGGCGGCATTGAGGCCAGCCTGCGCCGCACCGCGCACTACGATTACTGGTCTGATACCGTTCGCCGCTCCGTTTTGGTGGATTCGAAAGCCGATATGCTGATGTTCGGCAACGGCGAACGTCCGCTGGTGGAAGTGGCGCATCGTCTGGCGATGGGGGAAACTATCGATCAGATCCGCGATGTGCGTAACACCGCTATTATGGTTAAAGAAGCGTTGCCGGGCTGGAGTGGGGTGGATTCTACGCGTCTCGACACGCCAGGCAAGATTGACCCGATCCCGCATCCTTACGGTGAAGATCTGCCGTGTGCTGATAACAAACCTGTCGCACCGAAAAAGCAGGAAGCGAAAGCGGTCACCGTGCAGCCACCGCGTCCGAAACCGTGGGAAAAAACCTACGTGCTGCTACCGTCCTTCGAAAAAGTGAAGGGCGATAAAGTGCTGTATGCGCATGCGTCGCGTATCCTGCACCACGAAACT
This sequence comes from Citrobacter sp. W9, assembly GCF_026719375.1. Classification (NCBI taxonomy): domain Bacteria; kingdom Pseudomonadati; phylum Pseudomonadota; class Gammaproteobacteria; order Enterobacterales; family Enterobacteriaceae; genus Citrobacter; species Citrobacter sp. W9. The sequence goes on from NZ_JAPPTE010000018.1 coordinate 61,325, forward strand.
AACCCTGGCTGCGCGCGTGCGTTGATGCAAAAGCATGGCGATCGCTACATCTGGATCAACCCGCCAGCTATTCCGCTGTCTACCGAAGAGATGGACAGCGTCTTTGCGTTACCGTACAAGCGTGTACCGCATCCGGCGTATGGCGACAGCCGTATACCGGCCTATGAGATGATCCGTTTCTCGATCAACATTATGCGTGGCTGCTTTGGCGGCTGCTCGTTCTGTTCGATAACAGAGCACGAAGGCCGTATCATCCAGAGTCGCTCTGAAGATTCGATCATCAATGAAATCGAAGCCATTCGCGACACTGTCCCGGGCTTTACCGGCGTGATTTCCGATCTCGGCGGCCCAACGGCGAACATGTATATGCTGCGCTGTAAGTCACCGCGTGCGGAGCAAACCTGCCGTCGTCTGTCATGCGTCTATCCGGATATTTGTCCGCACATGGATACCAATCATGAGCCGACAATTAACCTCTATCGCCGGGCGCGTGATCTCAAAGGCATTAAAAAGATCCTTATCGCATCCGGTGTGCGCTATGACATCGCGGTGGAAGACCCACGCTACATCAAAGAACTGGCTACCCATCACGTGGGCGGCTATCTGAAGATTGCGCCAGAGCATACTGAAGAAGGCCCGCTGTCGAAGATGATGAAGCCGGGGATGGGCAGCTACGATCGCTTCAAGGAATTGTTCGATACCTACTCTAAACAGGCCGGTAAAGAGCAGTACCTGATCCCGTATTTTATCTCCGCGCACCCGGGTACGCGTGATGAGGATATGGTGAATCTGGCGCTGTGGCTGAAACAACGTCGTTTCCGTCTGGATCAGGTGCAGAACTTCTATCCATCGCCGTTGGCGAACTCCACAACCATGTATTACACCGGGAAAAACCCGTTGGGTAAAATTGGTTATAAGAGTGAAGACGTGGTGGTGCCGAAAGGTGATAAGCAGCGTCGTCTGCATAAAGCCCTGTTGCGCTACCACGATCCAGCCAACTGGCCGTTAATCCGCCAGGCGCTGGAAGATATGGGTAAAAAGCATCTGATCGGCGGGCGTCGCGAATGTCTGGTTCCGGCGCCTACGCTGGAAGAGATGCGCGAAGCGCGTCGCCAGAACCGTCATACTCGTCCGGCGCTGACCAAACACACGCCAGTGGCGCACCAGCGTCAGACGCCTGCCGCGAACAAAAAACGCGGGAAAGTGGCGGGACGTTAATCTGTCTTGCCCGGATAAGGTGCTTGCACCGCTATCGGGCAGAAGAGATCAGTATTTATGCCTCACGAATTCTGGCCGCTAATGCGGCCAGTTTTTCGTCATCAGCCCGTTCATGATCGTGTGACGACAGATATCCTTCATACTGCTCGAAAAATTTGTTCTGCCGCGATTCAATCGGTTTCCAGTGGGTTAAATCGCCAGTACCGTGCATAGGACTTAATTTACTGTGCACATGGTCTACGCCGAAACCTTCGAAGAACATTCCCGTACGACTGACATCCGGGAAAGCCTTATCCAGTTTCTTAGCCACTTTTTGGGTCGCCAGCATCAGGTCCGCTAACGCCTGCGGCGGCATATCGAAGGCATAGCTCGGGTAATGTTTTTTCGGGATCACCACGGTAAAACCGTCGGTGTTCGGGAAAATCGACAGAAAAGCCAGGTGGTGCTCGTCTTCCCATACCTTATGGCAGGGCGCTTTGCCTTCAACAATTTGACAGAAAATACAGGTCATTCCTTTTCTCCGCAGGTAAGGTATTCCTCAGAACGCAGTCAGTTTAGTACAGACCCAACACCTTCCACCACATCAGACCCACGGTAATAAAGACCGCCTGGTTAAACAGGCTGATGATAAATCCTGTGCGCCACCAGACGCCCGTTGGAACGTACCCTGCGCCAAACAGAATTGGACCGCGAGCATGAGTGTACTGGGTGAGCGAGCAGTACAAACTGCTGGTGAAGGCCAGCATTAGCGCCGTGGGGGCCGCGGGAATATTCAGATGCAGCCCGACGCCGAGGAAAACGGCATACAGCGCGGCAATCTGCGCATTTCCGCTGGCAAAAAAGTAGTGGGTATAGAAATAGGCGGCGTTCAGCAGTAGCAGGACGATCACCCAACTGGTCCCGTGCATAGTACTGCTCAGGCTATCGCCAATCAGATTGCCGAACCAGGTGGTGAAGCCCAGTTTTTTCAACTGATTCGCCATCATCAGTAGCGCGGCAAACCAAATCAGCGTATCCCATGCCCCTTTCTCACTTTTGACGTCCTCCCAGCTCAGTACGCCGCTCAGCAATAAAATCGACAGCCCTACAAACGAGGCGGTGGTGGCGTCAACGCCCAGCGTATCGCCAAAAATCCACAGCACCAGCAGTACGCCGACGGTTGCCAGCATCAGCCATTCACCGCGTGACATGCGGCCCATTTCCGCCAGCTCTTTGCGCGCCAGGTTAGGGGCATCCGGCGTGTGTTTGATTTCCGGGCGCACCAGCCAATAGACCAGTAGCGGAACGAGCAGCAAAGAGACCAGACAAGGTAGCAGCGCCGCCATAAACCAGCCGCCCCAGGTCAGCGTAACCCCGGCGTTGGCCGCCAGTTTTACTGCCAGCAGGTTGCCGGTATAGCCGGTCATAAACAGTGCTGCCGTCACGTCGTTGACGTTGCCAATACAGGTGATAAGAAAGGTGCCGATTTTACTGCGGGACTCATCTTCCGGGTTCGAATGGAAACTACGCGCCAGAGAGTCGGCAATCGGATAGATGACGCCGCCGCAGCGCGCCGTATTACTCGGCATAGCGGGAGAGAGGATCAGATCGGCAAAAGCCAGACCGTAGGCGAGTCCCAGCGTGCGCTTGCCGAGCAGGCGGATCATCTGCAACGCAATGCGTCGTCCGAGGCCGGTTTTGATAAACCCTCGGGCAATCATAAAGGCCACGACGATAAGCCAGATAAGTGAGCTGTTCAGTTCGCTGAGTGCCGTGGTGATGGCGCCGCTGGCGGTTTTATCCCCGGCAGCATAGGCGAGCGCGAACACCGTAATACCAATAATGCCGACCGCGCCGATGGGTAAGACTTTCGCCACAATAGAGGCGATGGTGGCAACGAAGATAATTGCCGAATGCCAGGCTGGCGCACTTAACCCAGTGGGGGGAGTAAGCTGCCAGAGACCGGCAGAAATGAGTACTATAAGAATTAATGGGAGCCATTTGACGCCATTACTTTTTTTATCAGCCACGATTACGCACCTATAGGTGTGGTAAATACATTCATTAGATGAATATATTTATTGAATAATTAACAGGTTATGTTGCGTAATGCTGCTCCAGCGACTGCAAGAAATACATCAATATATGTATGTTAATTGTTTCCTGATATTTCATTGCCAGCAAGGCCCGACGGGAGTGTCGGGCCGGAGAGAAGAGATTAACCGCCGAACTGGTCCGGGTCTGGTCCCAGCCGTCTGCCCTGATCGAGTTTCGCGATTTCGCCTAATTCTTCTTTATCCAGGCGGAAGTCCCAGACGTTAAAGTTTTCAGCGATACGGGCAGGCGTCACCGATTTCGGAATAACCACCAGACCGTTATCCAGATGCCAGCGGATGACAATCTGCGCTGGTGATTTACCATATTTCTCTGCGAGGTTACGGATGATCTTTTGGTCGAAGACGTCTTTCCCGCCCTGCGCCAATGGACTCCAGGATTCGGTCTGGATCTTATGCGTGGCGTTCCAGGCATGAAGCTGGCGCTGCTGCATAAGTGGGTGCAGTTCTATCTGGTTGATCACGGGATGAACGCCAGTTTCATCGATCAGGCGCTGGAGATGATTGATCTGAAAGTTGCACACGCCGATGCTCTTAATCAGCCCTTCTTTTTGCAGATCGATCATGTTTTCCCACGCTTCAACGTAGTGATCGATCGCCGGAACAGGCCAGTGCATCAGGTAAAGATCGAGGTAATCGAGCTGGAGTTTCTCCATGCTTTCGAGTAAGGCTTCCCGGGCGCGTTTCTGATCATCATTCCACAGCTTGGTGGTGATGAATAACTCTTCCCGCGGCACGCCGGCATTACGTATAGCTTTGCCGACACCTTCTTCGTTTTTGTATGCGGCGGCGGTATCAATCGAACGATAACCCACTTCCAGTGCTTTATGGATAGCGGTAATGACTTCTTCGTTGCTTGCCTTCCAGACCCCCAGGCCCAGTTGCGGCATGACGTTACCATCCTGTAGCTTAATAATGGTTGGACCGGTCATAATTCCCCCCTGGATTACAGTCACCGGAGCAAGCTCCGGTGAGTTAGGTGTGACTTAAGTCTGGTATAAATACCCAAAAACGAAAGGCGGAGGTTAAAAAACCTTAGCGGGCAGCTTCGTAAATCCGACGGCTGACGTCGAGCGTAATGTCCTGATGTTCACCCAGTTTCGTACCGCCGTGCGCTTGCAGTTTTTCCAGCAGCGCCGGGATGGAGCTACCGTCCAGACCGTAGTCAGACAAGCGTGTTGGTACGCCCATTTGTTCGAAGAAAGCACGGGTAGCGGCAATGGCGGCATCGATACGCTGGTCTTCGGAACCTTCGGTGATATTCCAGATACGTTCTGCGTATTGCAGCAGTTTGGCACGCTTGGTATCGCGTTTTTCATTCCACAGCGCAGGCAGAACGATGGCCAGCGTTTGCGCATGATCCAGACCATGCATCGCGGTCAGTTCGTGGCCCAGCATATGGGTTGCCCAGTCCTGCGGTACGCCTGCGCCAATCAGGCCGTTCAGCGCCTGGGTTGCCGCCCACATCACGTTCGCACGCACGTTGTAGTTTTCCGGCTCCTGCAAGGCTTTCGGACCTTCTTCGATCAGCGTAAGCAGAATGCCTTCGGCAAAGCGATCCTGAATTTTCCCGTCGACCGGATAAGTTACATACTGCTCAACGGTATGCACGAAGGCATCTACAACACCGTTCGCAACCTGACGTGGCGGCAGGGTATAGGTGTAAACCGGATCCAGAACGGCAAATACCGGTTGTACAAACGGGGTCATAAAGGCCAGTTTGTCGCCGGTGGTTTTCCGCGAGATGACCGCGCCGGAGTTAGATTCAGAACCGGTGGCGGGCAGGGTTAATACGGAGCCCATCGGGATGGCGCTTTTTACGTCGTTGCCGTGAGTTTCCAGAATACGCCATGGGTCGATGCCGTCAGCGTACTGTGCCGCTGCCGCGATGAATTTGGTGCCGTCCAGTACCGAACCGCCGCCCACTGCCAGCAGGAACGTTACTTTTTCATCACGCACGAGCTTTACCGCATTCATTAGCGTTTCATAAGACGGGTTTGGCTCAATACCGCCAAACTCCAGCACGTCCAGGCCTTTCAGTGCATCCTGAACCTGTGCCAGGACACCGGTTTTTTTCACACTGCCGCCGCCGTAGGTAATCAGTACGCGGGCATCCTGAGGGATTTGGTCGCGCAGCTCTGCAATAGCGCCTTTACCGAACAGAATTCGGGTTGGGGTATGGAGATTAAAATTGTTCATTGCTCGTTCCCTTGTGTGGGTAAAAAAGAGGGCAGGAGAGTGTCTGCCGGATGATGAACATTGTGGTCGCCAGCCGCGCTGCTCTCAATGCTCATTTCTGCCGATGTCTTGCCCATTTCTACAGATTACTGGAGAAAACGGATAAATCTGCGCATTATGTCAGGGTCGCAAACCGATGATGAAATGGTGCTTTATGAACCGTGAAGAGATCTGCCTTCTGCTGACAGATAAAATTAAGCAGCTGAAAAATAATGAAAATAAACTCAGTGCATTGCTGCCAGATGTCCGCCTGCTGCACGGAACGGAGCCAGCGGCGCGCACACCGGTCATGTATCAGCCAGGCATCATATTTCTCTTCTCTGGACATAAAATTGGTTATATCAATGAACGTGTATTTCGTTATGACGCCAATGAATACTTGCTGCTAACCGTACCTTTACCCTTTGAATGTGAAACGTATGCGACACCGGAGGTTCCGTTGGCCGGAATTTATCTGAATGTCGATATCCTGCAATTGCAGGAGCTGTTGATGGACATTGGAGAAGATGAGCTGTTTCAGCCTGCCATGGCGGCCAGTGGAATTAACTCCGCGACGCTTTCAGACGAAATTCTCTGCGCCGCTGAGCGCCTGTTGGATGTGATGGAGCGCCCGTTGGATGCGCGTATTCTCGGCAAACAGATCATTCGCGAGATCCTCTACCATGTGCTGACCGGGCCGCGCGGCGGCGCGTTACTTGCGCTGGTCAGTCGTCAGACGCATTTCAGCTTGATAAGCCGGGTGCTGAAGCGGATTGAAACCAAATACACCGAAAATCTCAATGTAGAGCAGCTGGCGGCAGAGGCGAACATGAGCGTGTCGGCGTTTCATCATAATTTTAAAGCGGTGACCAGCACGTCGCCGCTGCAATATCTTAAAAGCTATCGTCTGCACAAAGCGCGGATGATGATGATTCATGACGGGATGAAGGCCAGTGCGGCAGCCATGCGTGTCGGCTATGAGAGCGCATCGCAGTTTAGCCGGGAGTTCAAACGTTTCTTTGGCGTGACGCCGGGGGAAGATGCGGCCAGAATTCGGATGATGCAGGGGAGTTGATTTCTTGTCCGTCTGAAAGGTACACCGTAGGCCTTAAAGCTGCGCGCCATAAGGCAAAATGCCGGAGATTATCCGGCCTACGGATGCGACTCAGGCGCTACAGTATTTTTTTTTAATCACCACGAACAGGGTTCCCAACAGACCTGCGGTTAACAGGGCAATCGGTAGGATCATTAAAAAGGTCATCACCTGATCTTCATGGCGTTTAACGAACGGGATCATGCTCAGCGCGTAGCCAAAGCTGGTGACGACGGTGACCCACAGCAGGCCGCTCAACCAGTTAAAAAACTGGAATCGACGGTTAGGCAACCCTGAAATTCCCGCCATAGTCGGCAGCAAGGTACGTACGAACGCCAGGAAGCGCCCGGCCAGCAGCGCCATCAGGCCGTGTTGGTCAAACATGCAGGTGGCGCGCTGATGATATTTTTCAGGTAATTGCGCCAGCCAGCCTTTTACCGTTCGCGTGTTGCCCAGCCAGCGTCCCTGAATGTAACTGAGCCAGCAGCCCAGGCTGGCGGCGGCGGTCAGAATAGCTATGGTAGGTAAAAAACTCATCACGTCCTGGGCGATCAGCGCTCCAGCCAGTAATAACAGGCTGTCTCCGGGTAAAAAGGAGGCGGGCAGCAGGCCATTTTCTAAAAACAGTGTGGCGAACATGACGAAGTACACCACGCTCACAACGTGTGGATCCGCCAGCGCGGCAAAGTCGTGTTGCCAGAGCGCGGAGACAATATCTTGAATAACTACCATGGACTTTCCTGTGGAACAGCGTTTATGTGTGGATTGTACTCCTGAATTGTCCGGGATGCCTTGATCCCGGACGCAACAATTGCAGACTTTTCCACCAGAAGTGTCTGCATATATGTCCATCTATGGCAATGTTACTCGATTCGGGCAAATCCTGCGGCTAAATCGGCAATCAGATCGTCAACATTCTCTAAACCGATATGCAAACGGATAAGCGTTCCGCTGAAGTCCACCTCGCCTTGCGGACGGATTGCCGCAATGTGCTCCGGCTGGTTGGCGAGAATCAGCGACTCAAAACCGCCCCAGGAGTAGGCCATGCTGAACAGGCTGAAGTGATCCAGATACGCGGCTAACTCTTCATTATTTAGCTTCTTATTCAATACAAAGGAGAATAGCCCGCTGCTGCCGGTAAAATCACGTTTCCAGAATTCATGGCCTTTACTGCCGGGCAGCGCCGGGTGATTAACGCGGGCGACCTGTGAGTGGTTGGACAGCCACTCGGCGACCTTTAAGCTGCTTTCATGATGCTGACGTAAGCGTACGCTCAGCGTGCGTAATCCACGGCTGGTCATATAGGCGGTATCGGCGTCGAGCATTTGTCCCATCAGATAGGCATTTTCGCGCAGTTGATCCCAGCAACGGGCATTGGATACCGCTGTGCCGACCATGCCGTCGGAATGACCAATCAGGTATTTCGTACCCGCCTGAATCGAGATATCGATACCGAAATCCAGCGCCTTGAACAGCACGCCGGCAGCCCAGGTGTTATCAATCATGATGACTGCATCAGGCGCAACGCTTCTGACGGCGGCTACAATTGCCGGCACATCATGTACCTCCATGGTGACGGAGCCGGGTGATTCCAGAAAGACAACTTTGGTGTTCGGCTGAATGTGCTTCACAATATCGGCACCCACCAGCGGATCAAACCAGCCCGTTGAGACGCCTAGTTTGCCGAGAATTTTGGTGCAGAAGTCCTGGCTGGGTTCATAGGCGGTATTGGTCATCAACACATGATCGCCTTGTTCAACAAAGGCAAGGATGGTGTTGGCAACGGCTGCCGCGCCGCAAGGGAACAACGCGCAGCCCGCGCCGCCTTCCAGTTCGCACATGGCTTCCTGCAGCGAAAAATGCGTCAGGGTTCCACGACGTCCGTAGAAAAGCGCACCGTTAGCACGGTTGCGCGTGGCCTGCTTTTTTGCCTCAACGCTGTCAAACACCAGCGAAGAAGCGCGCTGGATCACGCTATTTACCGAGCCCAGCGTGTACTTTTTACTGCGTCCTGCGTGCACGAGTTTGGTTTCAAGTTGTTTATCTGCCATGGTGTATTACCTGTTTTTATACGTCTGGATGTCTAAACTACCATGAATCAAAGATGACGCATCCTGCAGAAAGGTCATACAGTAGAAAATAATCTCAAAATGCTTCTGGTGACTTTTTTACTGCGTAAGCGCAAGGAAAAGAAACCAAAGGTGCGGCAATATGTAAATAGTAATGAGAACGACTATCAATTCGACGTTGTTTTGATATGATTACGCTTAGATTTTGTGATTTGCGTCCTGGAGATACAGAGTGGGTAATAATTTGATGCAGACGGACCTTTCCGTCTGGGGTATGTATCAGCACGCCGATATCGTGGTTAAGTGCGTGATGATTGGGCTGATTTTAGCGTCAGTGGTCACCTGGGCTATCTTCTTTAGTAAGAGCCTTGAGTTCTTTACTCAGAAACGCCGTCTTAAGCGTGAACAGCAACTGCTGGCGGATGCCCGCTCTTTAGACCAGGCAAACGAGATTGCCGCAGGATTCGATGCTAAAAGCCTTGGCGCACAGTTGATTTATGAAGCGCAGAACGAGCTGGAACTGTCGGAAGGCAGTGACGACAACGAAGGTATTAAAGAGCGCACCGGTTTCCGTCTGGAGCGTCGTGTAGCGGCAGTAGGTCGTCATATGGGACGCGGTAACGGATACCTGGCCACCATCGGGGCAATCTCGCCTTTCGTGGGTCTGTTCGGTACGGTATGGGGCATCATGAACAGCTTCATCGGGATCGCACAAACCCAAACCACCAACCTGGCCGTTGTTGCGCCGGGTATTGCAGAAGCGCTGTTAGCGACCGCGATTGGTCTGGTTGCGGCGATTCCTGCGGTCGTCATCTACAATATTTTCGCACGTCAGATTGGCAGCTATAAAGCGATGCTGGGCGATGTCGCGGCGCAGGTGCTGTTGCTGCAAAGCCGCGATCTGGACCTGAACGCCAGCGCCTCCGCGCATCCGGTACGTGCTGCGCAGAAATTACGTGTAGGGTAATGTTCCATGGCAATGAGCTTTAATGAAAACCTGGACGATAACGGTGAAATGCATGAAATCAACGTGACGCCGTTTATCGACGTTATGTTGGTTTTATTGATCATCTTTATGGTGGCCGCGCCGCTGGCAACAGTGGATGTGAAGGTGAATCTCCCTGCCTCCACCAGTACGCCGCAGCCGCGTCCCGAAAAACCGGTTTATCTGTCAGTCAAAGCCGATAAGAGTATGTTTATCGGCAACAATCAGGTGACGGATGAAACCATGATTAGCGAGCTCAATACGCTGACAGAAGGGAAGAAAGACACCACAATTTTCTTCCGCGCGGATAAGACCGTCGATTATGAAACCATGATGAAGGTAATGGACTCGCTGCATCAGGCGGGTTTCCTGAAGATTGGTCTGGTCGGTGAAGAGACCGTGAAAGCGAAGTAACTTTCTCGCCGGGTAGTGGTTTTCACCTACCCGGCCTGCTTATCCTGATTCCACGCCCTACAAACCTGTTCTTATCTGTTTTCATCTAACGCGACCGTGGTTATCCTGGTCGGTTCGTAGCTGCCTTCGGACAGCTTGCGCGTCAGGCGTAAGGTGGCCGTTTCTCGCGCGAGTATATGCTGGTAGGTGCTCTCCAGCCGGGCCATGATTTTATCCCGCAGTTCGGGTTGTTGGGCTATGATGGCCTCAATCGCGGCGCCATAGATCTCTTCTTTCGCCTGTAGCGCATAAATTTCACGGCGATTTTGCCATTTCATCCGCACCAGCGCGGCGGGTATAGAAACCATTTCCTGGGCAACGCTTTCCAGCGTTGCGTTTTTATTGGCAATCAGGATGGCTAAATTCTGCTTTAAGACAAACTCATCACTTTTATGGTCATCTAAAGCCAAATAAACATTATTATCCTCAACATCTTTCATTTTATTTCTCTTCCAGAGAATAAAAAATAGGATCGCTGGATTCGCGGGTAATTAAATTAAGCCAAATTTTATTGCCTTGCTCATTAATGATGGCTGTTTTTTCGGTCAAAATTTTACTTAATTCTTGTGCATTAATGTCGCCTTCTGCTTGCAATGAATTGAGCAAGCGCGTGAATGACTCAATCTTTGCCGCGCAAAACAAACGCTCTTTTAAATGACGGTCGCACTCTTCAAACAACATATTGCGCGCCTGGCCGGTCGCTGTAGCGCTGATCAAAATATCTGCTTCATAATCGCTTAATGTTCTCTTTCCCTGAGTCAAATTTTCACTGTTTTCTGTGGGGAAGGTATTAGTCGATGTTTGAGATAAATGATAATGCGCGGGAACAAGATGCTCGGGAAGCATGTTGAAATATCCTTTGATGCCAATACTGTATTGTTTTTAATATGTCAGGCTGCGTTGACAATAGCATGGCGTAATTTTAAAATCAAAAAAAATGGAGCCAGTATATGAACAGTATATTTTATTCTGTTATTACCCTGCTATTGCTTACCTGCGGGGTGCTTTTGTTGATGCGCAGCGCAAATAAAAACCGCTATGCAGAAAATGGTAACGCTGGACACCAGCCGGAAATCTTGAGTAAAGAAGAGGGTGAAGATCATTTTTCTGTATTGATGAATTCGATTACCCCGGTATGGTATTGGCGGGTTAATCACGAATATATCGATTTTATCCACTCGACGATCAAACGGATGACGATGGCGGAGCTGAATGAGACGCCTGGCTTATTTGATGCGCAGCGGCGCTGTAGCGACCTTAACTCTGCGGTGTATAAATATTACGACAATATAAAAAAACGCTGTCTCAGCGGGGAGAAGGTCCCGCATGCCGATCTGGATGTGCTCAACTTACGTCAGTGCTTCAGGGAGTTCAGCCTGGAGGCTTACCCTGCGCTCGTCGCGCTGGTGTGGCCGGAATACCAGCGTCCACAGCTCAAAGCAGAAGAAGTATAAGGTCATGGCGCGTTACCATGGCCGGGTAGATCTACATGGCTACCCGGCACGGAGTGACGAACGGCTATTTGTCAGATGAGGCTTGCCACAGGTTCAGCTCGCCATCAGCGACGTGTTTATCGATCTGCGCCAGTTCTTCGGCGCTGAACGTCAGATTAGCCAATGCCTGAACGTTTTCTTCCAGTTGCTCCGGTCGGCTGGCGCCAATTAATACCGAAGTGACCCGGTTGTCTTTTAGCAGCCAGCTTAAAGCCATTTGCGCCATCGACTGTCCGCGCTGTTGCGCCATCTCATTGAGCAAACGCAGGCTGCTAAGGTTTTCTTCCGTCAGCATATTTTCTGTTAGCCCACGGACTTTTTTCCCTTCACGCTGCATACGTGAACCTTCCGGGATGCCGTTGAGGTATTTCCCCGTCAGCAGTCCCTGGGCCAGCGGCGTAAAGGCAATGCAGCCCATGCCGTTAGCTTCCAGCGTATCCAGCAAGCCACTGCTGTCTACCCAGCGATTAAGCAGGTTGTAAGAGGGTTGGTGGATAAGAAGTGGAATTTTCCATTCCCGCAGCAGTTCGGCCATCTTTTGCGTTCGCTCCGGGGAATAGGATGAAATGCCGACATACAGCGCTTTACCGCTTTGCACCGCATGGGCCAGCGCTGAGGCGGTCTCTTCCATTGGCGTATTTTCGTCCACGCGGTGCGAGTAGAAGATATCGACATAGTCGAGACCCATGCGTTGCAGGCTCTGGTCGAGGCTGGCAAGCAAGTATTTACGCGAACCGCCAGAACCGTACGGCCCTGGCCACATGTCGTAGCCCGCCTTGGTGGAGATGATCAGCTCATCTCGGTATTGTGCAAAATCCTCGCGCAGTAAACGGCCAAAATTCTCTTCTGCGCTGCCTGGAGGCGGCCCATAGTTATTGGCCAAATCAAAATGGGTGATGCCTAAATCAAAGGCTTTACGCAGCAGGGCGCGCTGTGACTCCAGCGCCTGAACGTGCCCAAAACTGTGCCACAAACCCAGCGACAGCGCGGGTAAGCGTAAACCGCTGCGTCCACAGTAGCGATAGAGCATCTGCTCGTAACGTTCAGGATTGGCAAACCAGGCCATGAGATCTCCTTAGTGCAGGTGAATTTCGAAACAGCGTTTCTATTCTAGCGGGTTCTCGGTGAATATTCCGTTCACAGGTCACACTGGGATGAAAAACTGGGCAGAATTCGTTACGCGAGTTATTGAAGGAGACCCGCGTGTGAAGGCTATATATCTCCCTGCGTTAATCACGGCTTTCATAATGATCCGACCTCTCATTATGATAATACTGACTCTGATTTCTCTTGGGAGCGCACTCTTGCAGGGTTTAATAAATATTTACGATAAAAAACAAAGCATTATTAAATAATTTAGGTGAGTTATCTGAATAATAATGCTAGCTAATTTCATTAGCATTCATGTTGATATCATCTGGAGAGATATGGCCTGGACTTAAGAAAGTAAAAAAATAAAGAACGCATTATATCTTCTCTACCGCCTGCCGATAACAAGGGTAAGTATCGCCTGATGGCGAATTCCTCATCAACGGCAAGGAAATTATTATGGGTTTGCTGAAAAACTTCACTATTCGTATTGTCATGTTGGCAATACTGGGACTTTTTTGCCTGCTGTGGTCGGGCGTGGGTTTATTCAGTCTTCATTCTTTATCAAAAATATCAGAAGGGAATGATATTGACCGTCATCTCGTCCATCAGATGACTGTTCTCAGCCAGGGTAACGATCAGTATTTTCGTTTTGTGACGCGGTTAAGTCGCGCAATGGATGTCAAAATGAGCGGCGGAACGCCGGATTTTGCGCCAGCGCAACAGTCCCTGGACAATATGAGTAAAAAACTCCAGGAGATGAAAACATTGTCTCCCGGCCCCATGGATCCGGAAGTCGCCGCGGCGGTGCTGACCAAGTGGCAGGCGTTGCTGGATAACGGCGTTATCCCACAAATGCAACTGGCTCAGCAGGGCACGCTCACGGCCTTTGCGGAGCATGCCAGCACCGTTACGCCAGCCTTGAGCCGTGAATTTGGCGCCAGTGCTGAGCGTTTTAACACCACTGCGGGTGAAAGGCTCGATACCACCCGCGTTATGGTCGATGGCAAAACGTCTATCATCCGGACGCTAATTATCACCGCCGTAATCCTCGGTATTGCGCTCCTGTTCTTTACCGACCGCTACCTCGTCGCCATGATGGTGAAACCTCTGGGACGTATTCGCCAACAATTTCAACAAATTGCGCAGGGCGATCTCAGCCATTCTATTGAAGATTTTGGCCGTAACTGCGTGGGCCAACTGGTGCCGTTACTGTGCGCGATGCAGGACAGCCTGCGCGAAGCCGTGAGTACCATTCGTTCTGGTAGTGACAATATCTGGCGAGGAGCGACGGAAATTTCCACCGGTAATAACGACCTCTCCTCACGTACTGAAGAGCAGGCTGCGGCGCTGGAAGAGACCGCCGCCAGCATGGAGCAGCTGACCGCAACGGTAAAACTGAACGCCGAAAATGCGCGTGAGGCCAGCCAACTGGCCGATACGGCGACAGAAACGGCAGGTAAAGGCAGCTCGTTGGTTTCAGAAGTGGTTGAGACCATGGACGGCATTGCCGCCAGTTCTAAACAGATCGCGGAAATTACCTCTGTGATTAACAGCATTGCTTTCCAGACCAATATTCTGGCGCTTAACGCGGCGGTTGAAGCGGCCAGAGCGGGCGAGCAGGGGCGCGGTTTTGCCGTGGTTGCCGGTGAGGTGCGTAATCTTGCCAGCCGTAGCGCCGGAGCGGCCAAAGAGATTGAGACGCTGATCGGCGAATCGTCGCGTCGTGTCGATCAGGGTGCTCGTCTGGTTAAAGAGACCGGATTAACGATGGAGGCGATTCTGCGCGGCGCGACAGAAGTCACCACCATCATGAAACAAATCGCCTCTGCTTCGGAAGAACAGAACAAAGGCATCTCACAGGTAAGCGTGGCGATCACGCAGATGGACAGCGTTACGCAACAGAACGCCGCGCTGGTCGAACAGGTTTCCGCCGCGGCAGTCGCGCTGGAACGGCAAACGGAAGATCTGCAACGTTCGGTGCAACAGTTCCGTCTATCAGCTAACGACGTGCAATACACTGCCACTTCGACCGCTTCCCCTTCAGCAGAACGCAAAACCTCTGCAACAGCTAAAACGGATGACTGGGTGTCGTTTTAAGCTGGCACAAAAAAGTCCCTGATACCTCTGGTCTTTGCTTAAAAAATCGCTATATAATTTATTATATAGCGATTGGGGGTTATGCATGGACAACCATTTTGGTAAAGGCCTGATGGCCGGATTAAACGCGGAAAATGCGGATAGCGCACGCTCGGTGGCGCATTTTTGCGCGGATTATAAACGCGGTTTTGTACTGGGGTTTTCACATCGAATGTTTGAAAAAACAGGCGATCGACAGCTCAGCGCGTGGGAAGCGGGCATCCTGACGCGTCGCTATGGACTGGATAAGGAGATGGTGATGGATTTCTTTAAAGAGAACCAGTCCAGTACAACAATTCGCTTTTTCATGGCCGGCTATCGGCTCGAAGCTTGATCCGAAAGGGGTATTATCTTGCTTTAATTAATTACACTATTGACCTACGCCTTCGTTTTGTTGCTCCGTCGAAGTATTATATCGCACATAACCATATAAAAAGTGTGGTAAATGGCGCGCCGATCGCAATATGCAACATGCGAATGGTGCAAAATAAAAAGCCAGGTCTTCGCAACGGAATAACTATAAAATGACTGGAGATAACTCTCTCATCAATTCGAGCGGCATCAATCGCCGCGATTTCATGAAGCTTTGTGCAGCACTGGCCGCCACCATGGGGCTCAGTAGCAAAGCCGCCGCAGAAATGGCCGAATCAGTTTCCCGCCCTCAGCGCCCACCGGTTATCTGGATTGGTGCTCAGGAGTGTACGGGTTGTACTGAATCGCTGCTTCGCGCGACACACCCTACAGTGGAAAACCTCGTCCTGGAGACAATCTCTCTGGAATACCACGAGGTACTCTCTGCCGCCTTCGGCCATCAGGTTGAAGAGAATAAACATAACGCTCTGGAGAAGTACAAAGGGCAATATGTTTTGGTTGTAGATGGTTCTATCCCACTGAAAGATAATGGTATTTACTGCATGGTTGCCGGTGAGCCGATCGTGGATCATATCCGCCGGGCCGCTGAAGGCGCAGCCGCTATCATTGCCATTGGCTCTTGCGCCGCGTGGGGTGGTGTTGCTGCTGCTGGCGTTAACCCAACGGGTGCAGTCGGCTTGCAGGAAGTTCTGCCAGGCAAAACCATCATCAACATTCCCGGCTGTCCGCCGAACCCGCATAACTTCCTGGCAACGGTCGCGCATATCATCACTTACGGTAAGCCGCCGAAGCTGGATACCAAAAACCGTCCAACATTCGCCTATGGCCGTTTGATTCACGAACATTGCGAGCGTCGCCCGCACTTCGATGCTGGCCGCTTTGCGAAAGAGTTTGGCGATGAAGGCCACCGTGAAGGCTGGTGTCTCTACCATCTGGGCTGTAAAGGACCCGAAACCTACGGCAACTGCTCAACGCTGCAATTCTGCGATGTTGGCGGCGTGTGGCCGGTGGCTATCGGCCACCCTTGCTACGGCTGTAACGAAGAAGGCGTTGGTTTCCATAAAGGTATTCACCAGCTTGCTCATGTGGAAAACCAAACCCCGCGCTCCGAGAAACCTGACGTCAACATGAAAGAAGGTGGCAATGTCTCTGCCGGCGCGATTGGGCTGCTTGGTGGCGTGGTAGGGCTGGTCGCCGGCGTCAGCGTGATGGCGGTTCGTGAACTGGGTCGTCAGCAGAAGAAAGATAACGCTGACTCACGGGGAGAATAACCGTGAACAGACGTAACTTTATTAAAGCAGCCTCCAGCGGGGCATTGCTGTTGGGCGCTGCGCCGTCCATCAGCCATGCGGCTGCAGAAAACCGTCCGCCGATCCCGGGTTCTCTTGGGATGCTCTATGACTCGACGCTATGCGTGGGCTGCCAGGCCTGTGTCACCAAGTGTCAGGACATCAACTTTCCGGCGCGTAACCCGGAAGGCGAGCAGACCTGGTCAAACAACGACAAGCTGTCGCCGTATACCAATAACATCATCCAGGTGTGGCGTAGCGGAACAGGCGTTAACAAAGACCAGGAAGAAAATGGCTACGCATACATTAAGAAACAGTGCATGCACTGTGTCGATCCGAACTGCGTCTCCGTTTGCCCGGTCTCCGCACTGAAGAAAGATCCGAAAACCGGCATCGTCCACTATGACAAAGATGTCTGCACAGGTTGCCGCTATTGCATGGTCGCCTGTCCGTACAACGTGCCTAAGTACGACTACAACAACCCGTTTGGCGCGCTTCACAAATGTGAACTGTGTAACCAGAAAGGTGTTGAGCGTCTGGATAAAGGCGGTTTACCGGGTTGTGTTGAAGTGTGTCCTGCCGGGGCGGTGATTTTTGGTACGCGTGAAGAGCTGATGGCTGAGGCGAAAAAACGTCTCGCGCTGAAGCCTGGCAGCGAATACCACTATCCGCGTCAGACGGTGAAAGCGGGCGATACCTATCTGCATACGGTACCGAAGTACTACCCACATCTGTACGGTGAGAAGGAAGGTGGTGGTACGCAGGTGATGGTGCTGACGGGTGTTCCTTACGAGGATTTGGATCTGCCAAAACTGGATGATCTTTCAACCGGTGCGCGTTCTGAACATGTTCAACATTCCCTGTATAAGGGCATGATATTACCCCTGGCTGCGCTGGCGGGCTTAACCGTGCTGGTTCGTCGTAACACGAAAAACGACCATCACGACGGAGGAGACGATCATGAGTCATGATCCTAAACCGCTGGGCGGAAAAATAATCAGCAAACCGGTCATTATTTTTGGGCCGTTAATCGTCCTGTGTATGCTCCTGATCGTGAAACGTCTGGTCTTCGGATTGGGTTCAGTCTCCGATCTGAACGGCGGTTTCCCATGGGGTGTATGGATCGCGTTTGACCTGTTGATTGGTACTGGCTTCGCGTGTGGCGGTTGGGCGCTGGCGTGGGCGGTGTATGTTTTCAACAGAGGGCAATACCATCCGTTGGTGCGTCCGGCGCTGCTGGCAAGCCTGTTTGGCTACTCGCTGGGTGGTCTGTCGATCACCATTGACGTCGGTCGTTACTGGAACCTGCCGTATTTCTACATTCCAGGTCACTTCAACGTGAACTCGGTATTGTTCGAAACGGCGGTCTGTATGACCATCTATATCGGCGTCATGGCGCTGGAATTTGCTCCGGCTCTGTTTGAACGTTTGGGGTGGAAAGTCTCCCTCAAGCGTTTGAATAAAGTGATGTTCTTTATTATCGCTCTCGGCGCGCTGCTGCCAACCATGCACCAGTCTTCAATGGGTTCATTGATGATTTCTGCGGGTTATAAGGTGCATCCGCTATGGCAAGCGTATGAAATGTTGCCGCTTTTCTCCGTATTAACCGCCTTTATTATGGGTTTCTCGATCGTCATCTTTGAAGGTTCACTGGTACAAGCCGGTCTGAAAGGTAACGGTCCGGACGAGAAAAGCTTGTTCATCAAGCTGACGAATACCATCAGCATATTGCTGGCGATTTTCGTGGTTCTGCGCTTTGGCGAGTTGATCTATCGCGACAAACTGTCCTATGCGTTTGCAGGCGATCTTTACTCCGTAATGTTCTGGATTGAAGTCGTACTGATGGTCTTCCCGCTGGTGGTGCTGCGCGTCACTAAGCTGCGTAATGACTCACGCATGCTGTATCTGTCCGCGCTGAGCGCATTGCTGGGTTGTGCAACATGGCGTCTGTCCTATTCGCTGGTGGCGTTCAATCCTGGTGGTGGCTACCACTACTTCCCAACCTGGGAAGAACTGTTGATTTCTATTGGTTTTGTGGCTATTGAGATTTGTGCATACATCGTACTCATTCGTCTACTGCCGATACTTCCTCCTTTAAAACAAAACGATCAAAATCGTCATGAGGCGAGCAAAGCATGAGCCAGAGAATTACTATTGATCCGGTAACCCGTATTGAGGGTCATTTACGCATCGACTGCGAAATTGAAAATGGCGTGGTATCTAAAGCATGGGCTTCCGGTACCATGTGGCGCGGCATGGAAGAGATCGTGAAAAACCGCGATCCGCGCGATGCCTGGATGATTGTTCAGCGTATCTGTGGCGTTTGTACTACCACTCACGCTATCTCTTCCGTTCGTGCAGCAGAAAGCGCGCTGAATATTGATGTTCCGGTGAACGCACAGTACATCCGTAACATCATTCTGGCTGCGCACACCACGCATGACCACATTGTTCACTTCTATCAGCTCTCGGCGCTGGACTGGGTGGACATCACCTCGGCGCTGAAAGCCGATCCAGCGAAAGCGTCCGCGATGCTGAACGGTGTGTCCTCCTGGCACCTGAACAGTACGGAAGAGTTCACCAAGGTTCAGAATAAGATCAAAGATCTTGTCGCCAGCGGTCAGTTAGGCATTTTTGCCAACGGTTGCTGGGGTCATCCGGCAATGCAGTTGCCGCCGGAAGTGAACCTGATTGCGGTTGCACACTACCTGCAGGCGCTGGAATGCCAGCGTGATGCCAACCGCGTTGTCGCGCTGTTGGGCGGTAAAACGCCGCATATCCAGAACCTGGCGGTAGGTGGGGTTGCTAACCCAATTAACCTCGACGGCCTCGGCGTGCTGAACCTTGAGCGCCTGATGTACATCAAGTCCTTCATCGACAAGCTGAGCGACTTTGTTGAGCAGGTTTACAAAGTTGATACCGCGGTTATTGCTGCGTTCTACCCTGAGTGGCTGGAACGTGGTCAAGGTGCGGTTAACTATCTGAGCGCGCCGGAATTCCCGACTGACGGTAAAAACGGCAGCTTCCTGTTCCCGGGTGGTTACATCACCAATGAAGATCTGTCGACCTATCGTCCGATCACCTCTCACTCCGATGAATACCTGATCAAAGGGATTCAGGAGAGTGCGAAACACGCGTGGTACAAAGACGAAGCGCCGCAGGCTCCGTGGGAAGGTACAACGGTTCCGGATTACACCGGCTGGTCTGATGACGGCAAATACTCCTGGGTTAAAGCACCGACCTTCTACGGTAAAACGGTTGAAGTGGGTCCGCTGGCCAACATGCTGTGTAAACTGGCGGCCAAACGCGAGTCTACCCATGCCAAGCTGAATGAAATCATCGCGATTTACACCAAGCTGACCGGCAAAACCATCGAAGTGTCGCAACTGCACTCAACGCTGGGCCGTATCATTGGCCGTACCGTTCACTGCTGTGAACTGCAGAACGTTCTGCAGGATCAGTACAACGCGCTGATTGTGAACATTGGTAAAGGCGACCACACCACCTTCGTGAAACCGGATATTCCGGCAACGGGCGAATTTAAAGGCGTTGGTTTCCTCGAAGCGCCGCGCGGTATGCTGTCTCACTGGATGGTGATTAAAGACGGTATTATCAGCAACTACCAGGCGGTTGTTCCGTCAACCTGGAACTCAGGCCCACGTAACTTCAACGATGAAGTCGGACCGTATGAGCGCTCGCTGGTAGGCACGCCAATCGCCGATCCAAACAAACCGCTGGAAGTGGTTCGTACCATTCACTCCTTCGACCCTTGTATGTCATGTGCGGTGCATGTGGTGGACGTTGACGGGAACGAAGTGGTCTCAGTTAAGGTTCTGTAATGAGGATATTAGTCTTAGGGGTCGGCAATATTTTGCTGACCGACGAAGCCATCGGGGTGCGTATCGTTGAGGCGTTAGAGCAACGGTACATCCTGCCAGACTTTGTTGATGTTCTGGACGGTGGTACGGCTGGGATGGAGCTTCTCGGCGATATGGCGAACAGGGATCATCTGATCATTACTGACGCCATAGTGTCGAAGAAAAACACGCCGGGAACGATGATGGTCCTGCGGGATGAAGAGATTCCGGCGCTGTTTACGAACAAAATCTCACCGCACCAGCTTGGCCTGGCCGACGTATTGTCGGCCCTGCGTTTCACCGGCGAGTTTCCGAAAAAGCTGACGTTAGTCGGTATTATTCCGGAATCGCTGGAACCGCATATCGGGCTAACGCCGACGGTTGAAGCCATGATTGAACCTGCGCTTGAGCAGGTTCTTGCCGCGCTTCGCGAATCAGGCGTTGAAGCGATCCCTCGGGAGGCGGCTCATGTCTGAGGAGTTTGTCGGTTTTCAGACGGCCCCGAAGACGCAAATTCAGGCGGCGTTTGAAGAGATTGCCCGGCGTTCAATGCACGATCTTTCCTTCCTGCATCCGAATATGCCGGTGTATGTCTCTGATTTTACGCTGTTTGAAGGTCAGTGGACGGGGTGTGTTATCACACCCTGGATGCTCAGCGCACTGATTTTCCCCGGACCGGACCAGATCTGGCCGGTGCGTAAAGTCAGCGAAAAAATCGGGTTGCGTCTGCCGTATGGCGAAATGACCTTTACCGTGGGTGAACTGGAGGGCGTATCGCAATACCTCTCTTGTTCGCTGATGTCGCCGCTTTCGCATAGCATGTCGGCACAAGAAGGTGTCCGTCTGACTGATGATTGCGCGCGCATGCTGTTATCGCTGCCGGTGAGCGATCCGAATGCGCCGCAGCTAAATCGCCGCGCGCTGCTGCTGGGTCGTCGGAACTGCGAAAATGCATGAGCTGTCCCTTTGTCAGAGCGCGGTTGAGATTGTTCAACAGCAGGCAGAGCAGCACGGTGTCAAACGCGTAACCGGCGTTTGGCTGGAAATTGGCGCACTCTCCTGCGTTGAGGAGAGTGCCGTCCGTTTCAGTTTCGACATCGTCTGTCAGGGGACGCTGGCACAGGGTTGTGAGCTGCATATTGATTACAAACCAGCCCAGGCGTGGTGCTGGGATTGCAGCCAGGTTGTGGAAATCACCCAGCATGATGCGCAGTGTCCACTATGTCAGGGCGATCGTCTGCGGGTTGATGCTGGCGATTCACTGAAAGTGAAAAGTATTGAAGTCGAATAACCCATAGGTTGCTATGGGGCGGAGTCAGATATGTGTATTGGAGTCCCTGGTCAGGTTCTGGCCGTTGGTGAAGATATTCACCAGCTTGCGCAGGTTGAAGTGTGCGGCATCAAACGTGATGTCAATATTGCCCTGATTTGTGAAGGTGATACAGCTGAGCTGGTCGGGCAATGGGTGCTGGTGCACGTAGGGTTCGCCATGAGCATCATTGATGAAGATGAAGCTAAAGCCACGTTAGACGCACTTCGCCGTATGGAGTACGACGTCACCAGCGCGTGATTTTATGCCGGATGGCGGCGCAAACGCCTTATCCGGCCTACGGCATGACATCTTTGTAGGCCTGATAAGACGCCCCGGCGTCGCCATCAGGCATTTTAAGCCTGGCGCTTATCTTCGGTATTGGTATCGAAGTCGCTGGCGTCATGGCGTTCATGAAGCTGTTCGTTCAGCGGCCCGTTGGTACGGTTTACAATACGGCCACGCTTAACCGCCGGACGCGCTGCAATCTCTTTTGCCCAGCGCTGCACGTGTTTGTAGCTTCCTGCGTCAAGGAACTCTGCCGCGTCGTACACGTTGCCCAGAACCACATTGCCAAACCACGGCCAGACCGCCATATCGGCAATAGTGTATTCATCTCCGGCCACAAACTGATGCTGCGCTAATTGCTTATCCAGCACGTCGAGCAGGCGCTTGGCTTCCATTGTGAAGCGATTAATAGCGTACTCAATTTTTACCGGCGCATAGTTATAGAAGTGACCAAAACCACCGCCGAGGAAGGGGGCCGCACCCTGTAGCCAGAACAACCAGTTCAGCGTTTCAGTACGTTTAGCCAAATCCTGCGGCAGGAAGTAACCATATTTTTCCGCCAGATAGAGCAGGATTGCGCCAGACTCGAAAACGCGAACCGGCGGATTTTGCGAGTGATCGCGCAGCGCAGGGATCTTCGAGTTCGGATTCACCTCAACAAAGCCGCTGGAAAACTGATCGCCATCGCCAATACGGATGATCCATGCATCGTATTCCGCGCCCTTGACGCCCTGCGCCAGCAGTTCCTCCAGCATAATCGTCACTTTCTGCCCGTTTGGTGTACCCAGCGAATAGAGCTGCAGCGGATGTTTGCCGACCGGCAGCGTTTTCTCATGGGTGGCGCCGGAAACCGGGCGGTTGATATTGGCGAATGCGCCGCCGTTCGATTTTTCCCACGTCCAGACTTTCGCGGGCTGATAGGTATTGTCTGACATGTTGACCTGCCTTCTGAGTGGTTGTGTTGATGCAGTGTAGCAGTTAGGTAGAACTCAATTTAACAGATTGGGACTTTATGTCGCTTTGTGCTGAAAGGGGAAGATAAATCTAACCCGTTCATTGTAGCCGGGCCGTACTCCATGAAGAGGAAATCAATGTTGGACGGAAATTGCTACCGTATTCACCATCAAAAATTGGCGGTGAATAAGCAGTAATAATGAAAAATGGTGTTCCAGGAGTAAGCGATTATCAGGGCCCGGCGGGTGGGTGGGGCGCGGTAAAAGCCGTCACTGCTTCGGTATTTTCGCAAAAGGCTATCGCCCGCGACATTATCGCAATGTTCAAAATGAACCAGGTGAAAGGGTTCGATTGTCCGGGTTGTGCGTGGCCGGACCCTGGACATCGTGCGCCAATGGAGCTGTGCGAAAATGGCGTGAAGGCGGTCTCCTGGGAGACAACCAGCAAGAAAGCGTCCCCGGAATTTTTCAGCCGTCATCCGGTTTCCACGCTCTGGCACTACAGCGATTATGAACTGGAAAACATTGGTCGTTTGACGCATCCAATGAAATACGATGCAGCGTCAGACACCTGGCAGGCGGTGGATTGGGATATCGCCTTCCACGAGATCGGTGAGCGTCTGCACAGCTATGACTCAGCGGAACAGGTTGAGTTTTACACCTCCGGCAGAACCTCAAATGAGGCGGCATTTCTGTATCAGCTGTTTGCCCGCGAGTATGGCAGCAACAATTTCCCTGATTGCTCAAACATGTGCCACGGTCCTACCAGCACTGGATTAACGCAGGCCATTGGCCTTGGGAAAGGGACCGTTGAACTGGACGACTTTGACCACTGCGATCTGGTCATTTGTATCGGACATAACCCCGGCACTAACCATCCGCGCATGCTGACCACTTTACGCGAGGTTGCCAAACGCGGAGCCAAAATTATCTCCATCAATCCGTTGAACGAAAGGGGGCTTGAGCGCTTTAGCTTCCCGCAAAGCCCAAGAGAGATGTTTGGCGGCCAGGCCACGGAGCTAAGCAGCGATTACTATCAGGTTAAAATAGGCGGTGACGCCTCGCTGCTCAAAGGCATAATGAAAGCGCTGATCGAAATGGATGAAGCGCGGATCTTACTGGATCGACAGCCCTGCCTCGATCATGCTTTTATTCATCAGCATACCGAGGGTTATTCGGCGCTGTATGAAGATTTACGCCAGTGTAGCTGGGCAGAACTGGAACAGGACTCCGGACTGACGCGCAGTCAGATGGAGGATCTGGCACACAGCTATAACAAATCCCGCGCTACCATTATTTGTTACGGGTTGGGGATTACCCAGCATAAAAACGGCACCGGGAACGTTCAGCAACTGGTAAACCTGCTGCTGCTGAAAGGCAATATGGGGAAACCGGGCGCGGGGATCTGCCCGTTGCGCGGTCATTCTAACGTGCAGGGCGATCGTTCCGTGGGTATCAATGAAGCGGCGTCCGAAGAGTTCCTGCAACGCCTTGAGGCGCATTTTGCTATCAACGTGCCGCGCAAGCATGGCCGCTCCAGCGTGGAGAGTATCCGGGCCATCGAACGGGGAGAGGCAAAAGCGCTCATTTGCATGGGGGGTAATCTGGCGGTGGCTATGCCGCAGCCGCAGCGTACTTTTGCGGCGATGAAAAATCTGGATCTGCAGGTCCATGTTGCGACCAAGCTGAACAGATCGCATTTGCTGCTAGCAAAACATAACTACCTGCTGCCCGCGTTAGGGCGAACGGAACGTGACATTCAGGCGACGGGGATCCAGTCGGTGACCGTCGAAGACTCGATGTCGATGGTTCACGCCTCCTGCGGCGCGCTGAAACCGGCTTCCCGCTGGCTAAAATCGGAACCTGCTATTGTTGCTGGTATCGCTCGCGCCACGCTGCCTCTTTCACCAATCAACTGGGAAGCGTTAATCGGAGACTATGCGTTGATCCGTGACGCCATTGCCGCCGTGATCCCAGCGTTCCGTGATTACAACGCACGTATTGCCGAGCCGGGCGGATTTCGCATGGATACGCCCGCCTCGCGACGTGAATGGCGAACGCCGAATGGCAAAGCCAACTTTATCGTCAGCCATCAGCAAGCGGTGGAGCGGGAAAATCAACCTGCCGATGCGTTAGTTCTGGCGACGCTGCGTAGTCACGATCAGTACAACACCACTATCTATGGCATGAACGATCGCTATCGTGGCATTACCGGTCGGCGTGATGTGGTGTTTTTAAGCGCCGAAGAAGCGGCGGCTCGCGGTTTGAGTCAGGGCGATGTGGTCAACGTTCAGGCGCTGGGCGACAACGGCCAGCCCTGTGCGGAACGTGTTATGCACGGTTTAACGGTGGTGATTTACAACATGGCGGCAGGCTCTGTTGGCGCTTATCTGCCTGAAGCGAATATCCTGCTTTCGCTGGATGCGGTAGACACACAGAGTTTGACTCCGGCGTACAAAAGCGTACCGGTCACCCTGAAAAAAGCGTAGTTCCTGCTGTGAATTTTTCGCCTCTGAGCGCCAGCCGCTGCGTTGAGGTGTATGATGATGTCGACCTCTGTCCGGTTAGTGTCGCAGAGCAGGCAATCAGAGCGATAAATTCACGCCAACCTGCTCAGGCTGTATTGTTTTGAGGTAAGGTGCATGAGCAAAGGAACGACCAGTCAGGATGCCCCATTCGGGACATTATTGGGCTACGCCCCAGGCGGCGTAGCAATCTACTCTTCAGATTACAGCTCCCTCGACCCACGGGACTACGACGATGACGCGGCATTTCGCAGCTATATCGACGACGAATATATGGGCCACAAATGGCAGTGCGTAGAGTTTGCCCGCCGTTTTCTCTTCCTGAACTATGGCATGGTTTTCACCGATGTGGGCATGGCATGGGAGATCTTCTCCTTACGCTTCCTGCGTGAAGTGGTGAATGACAATATCCTGCCGTTACAGGCATTTCCGAATGGTTCACCCCGTGCGCCAGTTGCAGGTGCTCTGCTTATCTGGCAGAAAGGCGGCGAATTTAAAGACACCGGCCATGTGGCGGTAGTCACCCAATTGCTGGAAAACAAAATCCGCATTGCCGAACAGAACGTGATCCACACGCCGCTGCCTCCCGGACAGCAGTGGACCCGCGAACTGGAAATGGTGGTTGAAAACGGTTGTTATACCCTGCGTGATACCTTTGACGACACCACCATCCTTGGTTGGATGATCCAGACCGATGATACCCGTGACAGCCTGCCGCAGCCGGAGATCGCCAATGACTCACTGAAAATTAGCGGCGCGCGACTGGAAAATAGTGGCCAGTTCGACGGTAAATGGCTGGATGAGCAGGATCCGCTGCAAAAAGCCTACGTGCTGGCGAACGGTCACGTCATTAATCAGGATCCGCATCAGTACTTCACCATTACCGAGAGCGCGGAGCAGGAGCTGATTAAAGCCACCAACGAACTGCACCTGATGTATCTACACGCGACCGACAAAGTGCTAAAAGACGACAACCTGCTCGCGCTTTTCGACATCCCGAAAATCCTCTGGCCGCGTCTGCGTCTTTCCTGGCAGCGTCGTCGGCATCATATGATCACGGGGCGTATGGATTTCTGTATGGATGAACGCGGACTGAAGGTATATGAGTACAACGCCGATTCCGCATCCTGTCATACCGAAGCCGGTTTGATCCTCGAAAGATGGGCCGAGCGGGGCTACACAGGACAGGGACATAATCCGGCTGAAGGATTGATCAACGAACTGGCTGGCGCCTGGAAACACAGCCGCGCGCGTCCTTTTGTCCACATCATGCAGGATAAGGATATTGAGGAAAACTATCACGCGCAGTTTATGCAGCAGGCGCTGCGTCAGGCCGGGTTTGACAGCAAAATTCTGCGTGGCCTCGATGAGCTACGTTGGGATGACGCCGGTCAGTTGATTGACGGTGATGGTCGCCTGGTGAACTGCGTCTGGAAAACCTGGGCGTGGGAAACCGCGATAGAGCAGGTGCGAGAGGTCAGCGAAACGGAGTATGCCGCAGTGCCCATCCGTACCGGGCATACCAATCAGGAAGTGCGTTTGATAGACGTGCTACTACGCCCGGAAGTGCTGGTCTTCGAGCCTCTGTGGACGGTGATCCCTGGCAACAAAGCGATTCTGCCGATCCTGTGGCAATTGTTCCCGCACCATCGCTATCTGCTTGATACTGATTTCACTGTTAATGAAGAGCTGGCGCGAACCGGTTATGCAGTGAAACCTATTGCAGGACGTTGTGGCAGCAACATCGATCTGGTGAGCCACCAGGAAGAGCTCCTGGATAAAACCAGCGGTAAGTTTGCTGAACAGAAGAACATTTATCAGCAGCTTTGGTGTCTGCCGAAGGTTGCCGATAAATATATTCAGGTTTGTACCTTCACCGTAGGCGGTAACTACGGCGGAACCTGTCTGCGCGGCGACGAGTCGCTGGTAATTAAAAAAGAGAGCGATATAGAGCCGCTGATTGTGGTGAAGGAAGCGTAATCTTTCTTCATGTCCAGAAATGAGGTGCGAAAAGCCGGAGTATATCTTCGGCTTTTTTTATTTATAGTTAAATTGATTCTGATTATATTTTAATAAACACCGTGGCATATATTTATAATGATAATTATTTATTTTGGTAATGTTTCTTAATAAGAATACATTTATTCAGTGAATGCATTTAACATTAATTAATTCCTGTGACTTGTATTAGATAAAGAGCTTCTTGATCTCTTTTTTAAATAAATAATTATAATGTGTTATTTGGTTGATTGGTGATATTGATCATGTTTTCACTTGGATAATATATCGGATTACGTCGCTATACTAATTATAATCATTAATTGTCATTAACAGTCGTTGTTGGCTGCCCACAAAAATGACGTTGTATGAGACTCGTTGAGCGATTGGAAAATGCTCTGTTAGGAAACGCAAAACATCGGCAGGAATCGCCGGTCTGAGAGGGACGTATGGGTGACAGTTTTCAGAATGAAGTGCCAACGGCACGCGTTAATATCAAGTTAGATTTACATACCGGAGGCGTTCAGAAAAAAGTTGAATTGCCGTTAAAACTTTTAACCGTGGGTGATTTCAGTAATGGTAGAGAACAACGACCACTATCGGAACGCGAAAAGGTTGATATTAATAAAAATAATTTCAATGATGTGTTAGCTAAGTTCTCACCAGTAGTTAATCTGAGTGTTAAAAATACGTTAGCTGGCGATGATAGAAATGACGATATTAATCTTACCTTTAAAAACATCCGCGATTTTGAGCCTGAGCAGGTAGCCAGAAATATCCCACAATTACGCGTTCTGTTGGCTATGCGTAACTTACTTCGTGACCTGAAATCTAACTTACTCGATAACGCTGCTTTTCGCCGCGAGCTGGAAACCATCCTAAAGGATCCAGCCCTGAGTCAGGAACTGCGTAATGAACTGGCAACCATGATGCCAGAAGAGATTTAACGCTATACAGGGTTTCCTCCGCTTAATTGGCAGGAATAGTAAAGGACCATAAAAGGAATATGTTGATGTCTGTTCAGGAACATACCTCTTCAGTCGCGGCCACTACGACCAGTGAACGCAGCGTTTATCAATCCCTCTTTGACAAAATTAATCTTTCCCCGGTTTCGGCATTAAAAAATGTAGATGCGTGGCAGAGCGATGAAGCGCTTTCTGATGCCGCTCCGGCTGAACGCGTGACCGCCGCTATTCAGGTTCTGGTCTCATGTCTGGCGGACGCTGCACAGCCAGTAGAGCGCCTGGATAAAACGCTGCTTGATGAACAAATTGCTCGTCTTGATAAGCAGATTAGCGATCAGGTTAATGAAGTTATGCATCATGCTGAGTTTCAGAAGCAAGAATCGCTCTGGCGCGGTTTACATTCGATGATCACCGGCATCGATTTTCGTCGCAATGTCCGGGTAGAAATGATGGATATCAGCAAGGATGCGTTACGTGATGATTTTGACGATGCGCCGGAGCTTATCCAGAGCGGGTTATACCGCCATGTTTATATTGAAGAATATGATCAGCCTGGTGGCGAACCCATTGCGGCAATGATTTCAGCGTACGAATTTGATAACAGCCCGCAGGATATTGCACTGCTGCGCAATATTTCTGGCGTGTCGGCAGCCTGTCATATGCCGTTTATCGGTTCCGTTGGGCCGAAATTTTTCCTGAAAGAAAATATGGAAGAAGTCGCGGCCATAAAAGACATCAATGATTATTTCGAACGTGCTGAATACATCAAGTGGAAAGCATTTCGTGATAGCGACGATTCACGCTACATCGGGCTGACTATGCCGCGTGTATTGGGTCGTCTGCCGTATGGTCCTGATACTGTGCCGGTACGTAGCTTTAACTATGTTGAAGAGGTGAAGGGGCCGGATCACGAAAAATATCTGTGGACCAGCGCATCTTTCTCTTTCGCTGTGAACATGGTGAAAAGTTTTATCAAGAATGGCTGGTGCGTCCAGATCCGTGGGCCGCAGGCGGGCGGCGCAGTTAAAGACTTGCCTATCCATTTGTACGATCTGGGTACGGGTAATCAGGTGAAGATTCCATCTGAGGTGATGATTCCGGAAACCCGGGAGTTTGAATTCGCCAACCTTGGTTTTATTCCGCTTTCTTATTACAAGAATCGTGATTACGCCTGCTTCTTCTCCGCTAACTCGGCTCAGAAACCTGCGCAGTATGATACGCCGGAAGCGACGGCTAACAGTCGGATTAACTCTCGTTTGCCGTATATCTTCCTGCTTTCTCGTATTGCACATTACCTGAAAATACTGCAGCGAGAAAATATTGGTACGACCAAAGATCGCCGCCTGCTTGAGCTTGAGCTTAATAATTGGTTGCGCAGTCTGGTAACCGAAATGACCGATCCTGGCGATGATTTGCAGGCATCACACCCGCTGCGTGATGGGCGTGTCGTGGTGGAGGATATTGAGGATAATCCCGGTTTCTTCCGTGTACGCCTGTATGCCATTCCGCATTTCCAGGTTGAAGGTATGGACGTCAGCTTGTCGTTAGTTTCACAAATGCCTAAGTCGAAATCTTAACGACGCAGCGCACAGGAGGTGCGATGAAGATCTATCGTCCGTTATGGAGCGAGGGGGCCTTTCTGGCTCCCCAGCAGTTTCAGCAACAGACACGTTGGGATGCCTATGTCGCTGACGTTGTTGCTCACATGTCACTTTCATCACCGTGGGGTGTCATCAGCGCGGAGTTTGATGAAAGTGCGCTAACGGTTTCCCGTTTGAATCCCGTTAATCTGGTTGTGCGCTTTCCTGACGGCACGTTAGTGGATACAGGTATTTCAGATAACCTGCCTCCGGCGTGTGATTTATCGCATCTTACTGGTTACAGCAGTGTTGAGATCGTGCTGGCGTTGCCGCTGCTTTCGGCTAATGGCGGCAATCTTTCATCAGGCAACGGCGTTAGCCGTCCGTGTCGCTGGCAGCAGGAATGGCTGCCAGTACAGGATCTCTCAGGTCAGGAAAGAACTGATATGGCAGTGCTGCGGCATGCTATCACCCTCCGGTATAGCCATGACGATAACAGCGCTTACCTGACTTGTCCGGTAGCTTGCCTTATTCGTAATGCTCAGGGGCAATGGGAGCTGGGACGTGATTTTTTACCCCCAGCGCTTTCACTCTCAGCCAGCCCCTCATTAATCAATTCGCTTAGTGATTTGGTGCATCGTATCCAGGCTCGTTGTCGCCGCCTGATGGCCTTGCGCCGAGAAAGTAATGAACGAATGGCGGATTTTGCGGTAGCTGATGTTTCGTTGTTTTGGCTGCTGAATGCGCTTAATAGCTCAGAGCCTGTTCTGAAAGAAATGCTGCAAAACCCAGGCCGTCACCCCGAACTTTTGTGGCGTGAGCTGGCGCGGTTAGCAGGCAGCCTGCTGACTTTTTCATTAGACCATGATGTCAGCGTTGTACCTCCATACCAGCACGCAAATCCGCAGCAGGTATTCCCTCCGCTGTTTGCACTTTTGGTGGAACTGCTGGAAGCCAGCCTGCCATCTCGCGTTGTCGCTATTGAACTGACGCAAGAGCGACAGTTCTGGTATGGCGCTTTGTCGGATGCCCGACTGCGTGAAGGCGCTGATTTTTACCTTTCCGTTCGCTCGGATCTTCCTGCGCATGTCCTCCTTACGCAATTCCCACAGCTCTGTAAAGCAGGGAGCCGGGCAGATGTCTCTGATGTCGTCAATGTGGCACTGAGCGGTATTCCGTTAAAACCGATAACGCATGTACCCGCAGCCATCCCGTTACGACTGGAAAATCAATACTTTGCTCTTGAGATTAATCATCCAGCAGCCCAGGCCATGCTGGATGCCGGTAATTGCGCTTTCTATGTGCCGGGAACGCTGGGAGAGATTCAACTTGAGCTTTTCGCAGTCTTAAGGGATTGAAATAAATGAATAAGGATATTGATCAGGTGTTTTGGCCAACCTGGCTTGCTGTCAGCCAGTTACGTGGCGGGGCGGAAGTCGATGATGGGGCAGCTTTTTATCGCCAGGCCTGTCAATGGGTTGATTCTGCGCGTGAGGCATTGCGTGAGATGGGGTACAGCGAACACAGCGTTGAGCACATGCTCTACACGCAATGTGCGTTACTGGATGAAAGCGTGTTGAACCGCAATCGGCAGGATAGCGGTTATACCACCTGGCTTGCGACCCCTTTACAGGCCCGCTATTTCAACACGACCAATGCAGGAGAAGAGCTCTGGGAGCGCATCCGTACCGTCCTGCGCGAGTCCGTTCCTGATACTGCCGTATTAACCTGCTTTTATCGTGCAATCACGCTCGGTTTTGTTGGGCGCTATCGTGAGCAAGGTGACGAGCGTCGTGAAGATGTTCTTGAAGCGCTGGCGACTCAGGCGATGCCTTTTAAGTTAAAGCACGATGCCCCAGTTATCATGCTGGCCTCTGGATTCTCAGGCGGTAAGCGCCGCTGGTGGTTGGCATGGATTGTCGGTGCGCTGGCGTTGGGTGCCCTGTGGCTGACATTTTCTCATGTCTTACAAGGGCAGGTAGCTCAGCTTATTGGGCAGGGATAAGGCATGGCTCAGTTGCGAGGGATCGTTAACTCTGTGCTGGCGGCCGTGCTGGCTTTGTTGCTGGTCTGGGGATTTAGTCCGTTAAGTGCGGGTGTAAGGAGTGGGCTTACCGTCTTTATTTTACTGCTTTTCATTCCAGGGATGGTTTATGCCTGGCGTCAGTATGGTCGGTTGAAGTCTGCTCATTCTGCTCATGAAGTTCCGCTCCCTCCGGAGAGTTTCAGTGGGCCTGTTGTGCTGGTGTGTGGCGATAATGATCCCTTGTTTGCCGGACGCGGCGATTCTTGCGAGAGTTCACAGGGCTGGTATTTATCTGTCCAGTCCCCGGAGCATTATATTGCTCTGGTTCGTCAGTTAGCTACGCAGCGTCCGGGGCTTCTTATGCGCGTTTCCGTGATGCTGGCCTTGGCTCCAGAACGGCATAATGATGAAGACGCGCTTAAGCACATGCTGCTCAGCTGGCGGCGTGTGGTGGCCCAAAGCCGGCGTTGGTTATCAGGTATACCGCCGTTTTGGCTGTGCTGTTGGCTGAATTCTCCTCAGTGCAATGAGAGTGTACGTTGGTTTATTCGTACGCCTCAGGATGCGGAAGTGCAGTCGGCTACGGGATTAGACGACTTTGCGCCTTTCTCTTCGCAAGAGCGCCCGGCTCGTCATTTTCATCTTACACATGCAGTGTGGTTAGATAATTTACTGGGATGGCTGCAGAAGGTACAAGGCGACACCGAGCGCCATGCTCCGCCTCTTTTCTCTGCTTTACGGGTAGTGTGTTTCACCTCATTGGCGGTCTGCGAAAATAATCTGTGGCAACGGCATATCACGGCTCAAACAACGCTTCCTCCAGCCGCGTCAGCAGCGCCCGTACAGTTGCCTTTTCCTGATTTAGCATTGCCTTTTTTATCCCACCGCCGGGCGCTGACTGCTTTTCAACGAGCGGTGGGCGTAAGTGGTCTTCTGTGCGGCCTTTTTGTCGGGCTGGCAATGACATGCAGCTTTATCAATAACCAGCATCTCATCAGGATCACCAACGATCATTTGACGGTATACCGCCATCTTAGCGGTAATCCTGTCGAGCCAAAGATTCAGGCTCAGGATCAACTTCGTCGGGATGCGCAGCGGCTGGAACGCTGGTATCAGCGAGGTGAACCCCTTTCTCTTTCAATGGGATTGTATCAGGGGATGAGATTGATCCCGCCTTTGCTGGCCGCCATCAGCGACTGGCTACCACCTGAAAAACCGAAAGTGACCTCCCCGCAAACCGTACGTCTGGACAGTATGTCGCTGTTTGATACGGGCAAATGGGCGTTAAAAGCAGGTTCAACAAAAGTACTCATTAGGGCTTTGGTCAATATCAAAGCTAAACCCGGTTGGCTGATCGTCATCGCCGGACATACCGATGATGTGGGTGACGATAAATCTAATCAGCAGCTTTCTCTCAAACGTGCGGAATCTGTTCGCGACTGGATGCGCGATACCGGCGATGTTGCGGAGAGCTGTTTTGCCGTTCAGGGCTATGGCGAATTACGTCCCTACAAAAGCAACGATACGCCTGAGGGGCGGGCAGCTAACCGCCGTGTAGAGATCAGTCTGGTACCGCAGGCTGATGCCTGTCAGGTGCTGGGCATGAAGGAACCGTCACCGCAAGGCGGTGACGCATTAGCGAAGTAAAAAATGGAGAAAGAGTTATGGCAATCCCAGTCTACCTTTGGCTGAAAGACGACGGCGGCGCGGATATTAAAGGCTCTGTTGATGTGAAAGACCGTGTGGGCAGTATCGAAGTCGTGGCCCAGGAACATAATCTGTACATCCCTACGGATAACAACACCGGTAAGTTGACCGGGACGCGCATCCATACCCCGTTCCTTTTCACTAAGGAAATCGATGCCTCCAGCCCGTATCTGTACAAGGCTGTAACCACCGGTCAGACCCTGCGTCAGGCAGAGTTCAAATGGTATCGCATCAATGATGCGGGTCAGGAAGTGGAATACTTCAACACCACACTGCACAACGTGAAAGTGGTGAAAGTAAACCCGGTGATGTACGACATTAAAGATCCCGCTAAAGAGAAGCATAACCACCTGGAACAGATTGAACTGCGCTACGAGAAGATCGTCTGGACCTATAAGGATGGCAACATCATCCATTCTGACGCCTGGAACGAGCGTACTACCGCGTAATGCACTAACGGATGAGGATTTCCTCATCCGTTTTTTTATGCCCTCTGCTGAGCGTCCCGGGCGGGGTTCAGCAGAGAGTATCAACATCACTATTACCTTATGGGCATTGGATTACGGCCACGGGCGGTAGCGTGCCTGAATACAGGGAGTCAGGAAGCAAATGGAACACCAGTCAGCAGTGTTATTACGACGTCTCAACCCCTATTGTGCTCAGGCGCTTGAAGCAGCGGCATCGTTATGCCAGACGCGCGCGCATGCAGAAATCACGCCCGAACACTGGTTACTAAAGCTGCTGGAGCAGGGAGAGGGCGATATTACGGTCATTGCTCGTCGTTATGAATGGGATATCGACAATCTCTGGCAGTCACTGCTGGCGCATCTGGATGTTCAGCCTCGTTCCGTGAAAAGTCGCCCGCAGTTGTCTGATGCGCTCCTTTCTTTAATGCAACAAGCGTGGCTGTGTGCCGCAACGGATGAAAATTCGCAGATACGTGGCGCACATCTGCTGATGGCACTGGTAGGAAAGCCTTCACTATTGCAGTGTGACGGCCTGTGGCCTCTTTTGAGCGCCGGACATATTCAACTGGAACGGCTTCTGCCGCTATTAAATGTCCAGTCGGATGAACGTCCGGAAAGGCAGCAAGAAGCCGCTCTGATGCAGGTTTCCCCAGATGACGAAGCGCGTCCTGGCCTGGCTCAGTCGACGTTGTCGCCAGCATTACAAGGCGTGCTCGAGAAATTTACGCTGGACGTGACCGCGAAAGCGCGTGCTGGCGATATCGACCCGATATTTGGTCGCGATAATGAAATCCGGCAAATGGTGGATGTGCTGTCCCGTCGGCGAAAAAATAATCCCATTCTGGTCGGGGAACCTGGCGTCGGCAAGACCGCTCTGGTGGAGGGGCTGGCGCTGCGTATTGCTGAAGGTAATGTGCCTGATAGCCTGAAATCAGTAACGCTACGCACGCTGGATCTTGGGCTGTTACAAGCCGGTGCTGGAGTGAAAGGTGAGTTTGAGCAGCGGTTAAAAAATATCATTGATGCCGTTCAGCAATCGCCAACGCCTGTTCTGCTCTTTATTGATGAAGCCCATACCATCATCGGGGCTGGTAATCAGGCGGGGGGCGCAGACGCAGCCAACCTGCTAAAACCCGCTCTGGCCAGAGGTGAACTACGAACCATCGCGGCGACCACATGGAGCGAATATAAACAGTATTTTGAGCGTGATGCTGCGCTGGAGCGGCGTTTTCAGATGGTTAAAGTTGATGAGCCGGATGATGACACTGCCTGTTTAATGCTGCGTGGTCTGAAATCACGCTATGCAGAACATCATGGCGTTCACATTACCGACGAA
The DNA here is from genome assembly GCF_026719375.1 of Citrobacter sp. W9. Classification (NCBI taxonomy): domain Bacteria; kingdom Pseudomonadati; phylum Pseudomonadota; class Gammaproteobacteria; order Enterobacterales; family Enterobacteriaceae; genus Citrobacter; species Citrobacter sp. W9. The sequence continues at coordinate 96,846 of NZ_JAPPTE010000018.1, forward strand.
GCGGTTAAAGCCGCCGTTACGCTCTCTCGCCGCTATCTTACCGGGCGGCAATTACCCGACAAAGCCGTCGATCTGCTGGATACCGCAGGTGCAAGAGTGCGGATGAGCCTTGATACCGTTCCTGAACCACTGACGCGTTTGAAGTCGGAGATCACCGCGCTTGAAATTGAAAAGCAGGCATTGCTTGCAGACCTCGCGGTAGGAAATGGCCAGCATGGTGAAAGGCTGGCCAGTATTGAACAGCGGGAAAATCGTCTGCTTGTCGAACTGGATGAACGCGAAACCCAGTACGGCCAGGAATTAACGCTCACTGAGCAACTGCTGGCCGCCCGCCGTGATATTTCTCGTCAGGCGGAAACGGTTGAATTACAGCAGCAGCTTAGTGTGCTTCAGCAGGGTCATCCGTTACTGTTTCCGGATGTAGACGCGCGCACCGTTGCTACGGTGATAGCTGACTGGACCGGTGTACCTTTGTCTTCATTAATGAAGGATTCCCAGGCGGATTTGTTGACGCTTGAAACCCAGATGGGAAACCGCGTTATCGGGCAGGATTACGCGCTGAATACAATCGCACAGCGGTTGCGGGCATCAAAAACAGGGCTTACACCGGAAAATGGCCCACAGGGCGTGTTTCTGCTTACCGGGCCAAGCGGAACCGGCAAAACAGAGACTGCGCTGGCCCTGGCTGACATTCTCTTTGGCGGTGAAAAATCGCTAATCACGATTAATCTGTCTGAGTATCAGGAGCCGCATACTGTGAGCCAGCTAAAGGGCTCACCTCCGGGATACGTGGGTTATGGACAGGGAGGGATCCTGACCGAAGCGGTGCGAAAACGCCCCTATAGCGTGGTACTACTGGATGAAGTAGAAAAAGCGCATCGCGACGTCATGAACCTGTTTTACCAGGTATTTGACCGTGGTTTCATGCGTGACGGCGAAGGTCGTGAAATTGATTTTCGCAATACCGTTATTTTGATGACTTCCAATCTTGGCGGCGACACAGTGATGCAACTGCTGGAAGAGCAACCGGGAACCACAGAGTCAGAGTTGCACGAACTGCTGCGCCCACTGTTGCGCGATCATTTCCAGCCGGCGCTGCTGGCCCGCTTCCAGACAATTATCTACCATCCGCTCAGTGAATCTGCGTTACGTACGATTGTACAGATGAAACTGGAGCAGGTTAGCCAGCGATTACTGCGTCACTACGGCATCACCACAATAATATCCGAGAACCTTTTTGATGCCCTGACCGCCGCTTGCCTGCTACCGGATACGGGAGCGAGGAATATTGATAGTCTGCTGAATCAACAAATCTTACCTGTGCTCAGTCAGCAGTTGTTAACGTATCTTTCCCGGCAGCAAAAACCTCAGCAACTCACTTTAAGTTGGAATGATGAAGAGGGAATGATGCTGGAGTTTAATGATGAGTAAACGTGACGATATTATTGAACCTTCCGAGTGGACCTTGGATCGTAAAACAGGGCTTGTTTACAGCGAAATATTGGGATGGATAGATATAGGCCATGCACAGGGAAGTGATATTAAAAACCTACTGTTAGATATAAAACGAGGTGAATCAAGTCGTGATGGTTATTATGACGTCACCTATAGCCAAAAGATGTTTGTATATCATCGCCAGTTTGGTACAGGAAAGTTTGTTAAGTGGCGTATCAAACAAGGTTTATCTACATGTGAGAAAAACAGCGTTGCGTTAGCCATGATGATGATGACGGCGCGCTTGTTTGAACGTTTGCAATCTAATTGGTGTTTTAGTTGGTATACCGACAGTGGATTTAGCGGAGAGGATCTTACCTCCGATCTTTTAGGCTTCTACCGGGCAATCCTTCCCTCAGACTACCCGTCAAGACTGAGCTTAGTCAGTAAAGAGCGGGCACTGAGTAGATGGGATTTTTATGGGCCGATAGGCAATTATAAGAATAAAGGATTTTTACCATTACTGTTTCCAGACCCCCAGGATAACTGTGCTGTCCATAAACCTTATAAAGGGCGCCTGCCTTCATTTATGACATGGGTGCAACCGTGGAGTGATTTCACTTCTGGTCGGGTAGAAATTATCACCGGGGATGGCGGTTATTATTCATTTTTGTCGAGGTGAATGATAATGAGCTACTATAAAATAATACTGGTGACGATTGCTTTGATTTTCTTGTCATCGCTGCTAATACCCTGGCCAGATAAATTAGAATATCGGGAAAGCGATCTTTTTGACTACTATTTCTATACTGACGTTGATATCAAGCAGGCTCCAAGGATATCAAATAATTATCGCTTTGAATATATTTCTCCTGATGGAAGTACACGGGAAACAAATCTTGTTATTTTTCACGGTGGTGATGTGGGAATTATTCGTGATTATCTAACAGGTCTTGGCTTTCATCTTTATGATTATAGTGATAATGGAAGAGAAGAACTTTGGATATCAAATGATAATCATCGATTTACTTTTTCTATTGTCACTAACAAGAAAAAAGATTTGGTCAGTTTAATAAAAACAATGCGTTGAGGGTAAGTTTTTGTTCTGGAAGTGGCTCTTTATAAATTTACAGGGGTTAAATATATGGGAATGGATGAATCACTTGGCGGCGGGATGTCATTTATATCTGAAAATACGCTGAATCGTTATCAATTGTATATCCCTTCATGCAAGTCTGTACTGGATGTTATTAACTTTAATGGTACAGAGGAAATGAGTTCGCTGTATCGATACGTAGTACATTTTTCCAGCCAGGATAAAGATATTGCGGTCGAATCAATACTCAGAAAATCAACGACATTGACTATGGGAATGGGGGAGTTAAGTGAGTTAACTGCCCGCAAAATCGTACATGGTATTGTGACATCTTTCCATCGTGTCAGTGGTTCAAAAGACCAGGCTATCTATCAGATAATCATTGAACCTTTTGTCGCGTTGCTGAAAAACCAATTTCGCACACACCGTTTCTTTATTAATATGTCAGTTCCTGAAGTGGTTACTCAAATTTTACAGGAGCATGGTTTAAAAGACTGGGAATATAATTTTGATTTAGTAATGGAATATCCCAAAAGAGAGCAAATTAATCAGTATCAGGAGAGCGATCTGGTTTTTATTGAACGCCTGCTCTCTGAAGTTGGAATATTCTTCTTCTTCCGGCTTCAGCCTGATGCTGGCACAGAGGTGATCTATTTTGCTGACAAACAAAGCGCATGGGAGTTTGGTAAAACATTACCGCTAAATAGTCCCTCCGGAATGAATGACAATGGAGTCGACTCAGTCTGGGATATTCAGTTCCAAGAGTCTACGGTGCAGGCATCGGTTACAGCCGGGGATTATAACCATCGCCAGGCTCAGAAAATATTATTTTCAGCACAAGCCGATATGACTTACGGTGAAGGTGACGGGGTGACTTACGGGGATGTTTACCACTATCGCCCACGCCATCTTGAAACGGGTGATCAGGTTTCGCCGGCGCCTGAGACAGGGAATTATTGGGCGCGACTGGAACATGAACGTTATCTCTCCTCACAAGCGACAATCACTGGATTATCAACCGATGTGAGCCTCCGCCCGGCTCAGGTCCTGAATATTACGGAATCGACACCTGTCCCAAAGCTTCCTGCCAGTGTGCGTAACAGCTTGCTGGTTACGGCGGTTTCATTCAGCGCAAGCCGAAAGGAAGCGCTACAAGTGGTGTTGATGGCGACCATTTACAGTGAAACGCGCTGTTGGAGACCTCCACTCAAACCGCGGCCAGTGATTAGCGGCACGCTAATGGCACGTGTTTCAAGCCCGAAAAAGAATGATGAATATGCTCATTTAAATCAGAGCGGGCTTTATTGGGTTAAGTTTGATGCGGACCGCGATGCGAAACAGCAGGGCTACGAAAGTATGCCAGTACGCCTTGCCAAACCCTACGGTGGCGACACCTACGGTATTCACTTCCCGCTGATACAGGGCACAGAAGTGGCGGTGGCGTTCCATGAAGGTGACCCGGACCGGCCCTATATCGCCCATGTGCTGCATGACTCCCGGCATCCTGACCACGTGACACAGGCAAATCATACCCGCAACGTCATCCGCACGCCCGCGAACAACAAGCTGCGCATGGAGGACAAACGGGGTGAGGAGCACGTCAAGCTCAGTACCGAGTACGGCGGGAAGACGCAGCTTAATCTGGGGCATAACGTGGATGCACAGCGTGCGCTGCGGGGAGAGGGGGCCGAGCTGCGCACAGACGACTGGGTGGCGGTACGCGGCGGTAAAGGGGTTCTGATAACGGCAGAGATGCAGGCGGAAGCCGTGGACCGGATGCTGGAGATGGAATGTGTGATACGTCAGCTTGAGCAGGCGCTGTCACTGGCAAGGAGTCTGCAGCGGTCAGCGGAGACGGCAAAGGCAACGGCGGGAGACACAGCGAGCCAGCAGACGCTCAATGATGCGCTGGAGGAACTGGCTCAGCCGGGGCTTATTCTGCATGCGCCAGCGGGTGTAGGGATGATGAGTGCGAAGGCCGTACGGGTGTCCTCGGGAACGGACAGCGTGGGAATAATGTCGGCGCACAATACGGATATTAGTACTGGCAGATCATTTACGGTGGCGGCGAGCGATACGGTAAGCCTGTATGCGCAGGGACAGGGGATGCAGCTGTATGCGGCAAAGGGAAAAGTGGATATTCAGGCCCAGGACGATGAAATGGGCATGACTGCGAAGAATGATATTACGGTAAGCAGCACAGAGGGGAAAATCACCGTGAATGCGAGCGAGGAGCTTTTGCTGAGCTGTGGTGGGGCGTATATCCGGTTGAAAGAGGGGAATATCGAACTGGGATGTCCGAATAATATCCTGCTGAAGTCAATGAATGTGCAGAAATTAGGGGCTACAAGTTTGAATACTCCAGTAGAGGATCTGCCTCGAGGTTATAAAGGTGGTTTCACAATCACTAGTGAAAAGACCGGAGAAATAATGCCTGATGTTAGTTATCGAATGACGACTGCTGAAGGTGATGTATATGAAGGGATATCAGATGAGAATGGTCAGACGATACCAGTATACACAGCAATACCCTCCTCCGTAAAAATTGAGTTTCCGGACAGTAAAACCAGTGATAAGGAATAATCCCTGTGAGTGAAACCAAAACCTCAAATTCTGGTGAGTTTGGCAGTGCAACTGCGCCAGAACAAAAGAAAAATTGGATCGAAATACAGCTTATTGATGAACAAAGAAAACCCGTAGCGAATATGCCTTATATGGCAGATAACGATCCCACGCATAGAGGTGAAAAACCAGCTTCTTATCATGGGGTAAGTGATGCGAATGGTATTATTCGTATTGAAGAAATTCCCCGTTGCACACTGATCCTAAAGATTCAAGCCCAGCCATTGGCTGATGAAATGGAACAGCGCCCGCTAAACACTGAACAAAGAATGAGCTCCGAAACTAGAAAAATGAATGGATTCGGAATTGATGAAGAGACGGGATGTATTATCTATCACGTTGTTATCGGTAATCTTTGCGACAAAGCACCCGCCATGCCCTGGTGGGATGAACAGTATAAACAACATAACAAATATGTATGGGAAAAGGAGGGGGATTCAAATGAATATCAAGATGAGCAAGAAAGACAATACCAGGAGTTACATAAGTTAGCTCAGTATCCAGAATATCATTTTCCCGACCCTGAGTTTTCTGGGCTGAAAATTGCGGCACTTCATTTTAATGCCAGAGTATTAGTGGAAATTTGTCCGTTTAGATCGTGGAACTTATTGCTGCATAATACCAAAAATTATTCAATAGTGAATGCTTATAATCAGGGATTGATGGCTAATTTGACCTATTCAAATAGCGAAGATTTCTTCAAATTCTTTAATGGCTTCATGGATCTATCATCGATTCCTAATCTTGGAAATGGTCGTCAATTGTTTTATCCCGTCGTTATTGATGTACCTTTTAGCAAGAGTTACAAAGGTGCTGTATTTCTCGATACCGCAGAATTGCTAAAAGATACCCCTCAGAGCGAGGGGGAGGTTTTTTTTACAGAAGATAATAAATGTATGGAGTTTGCCGATACGCAAATATTTTATATCTATGGTGATGATGATGTGATCGTGGGCTGGCGTGGTTCACAGGAATTTCAGGACTGGTTAAGTGATTTTACGTTCAGACCCATAGTGACCAGTACCCGGATAGATGATAGCAAAGTGCCTCAACAACTGCTGCCAGAGGGGTTTGTCCATAAAGGCTTTTGGGATGCGTTCAGTATTGCGAAATATGTTTTTGATGACGAGTTTAAGTATTTACTTTTGAGCCTGAAGAATAAATGGGGTAGTTACAAATCATTATATATCTGCGGTCACAGCTTAGGTGGTGCACTATCTCTGATTTATGCCACAGAGCTAAAAGCGTGGAATCCAATCCTTTATACCTATGGAATGCCCAGAACGTTTACCGTCAGTGCCATAAAGAATATGGCGGAGATAGTGCATTACCGGCATGTCAATGACGCCGATATGGTCACCTTTGTTCCGCCGGAAGCGAAGCTGGATAACGATTTGTATGACTATTTTGGTACTTTTTTTGGCTTTATTGCGTCATTAACGCAGTGGGCTTATTCAAAGGTTGTGGCTGACAGCGAGTGTTTTTTACATCATGGCAATGTGGTAGTTTTCTTCAGAGCGGAACAGCACTATACCTGTATGGGGCCTACTTTAGATAGCGATGGAGGGGTCTACAGAAAGACACAATATGTTAAAGCACTGTATGACAGCAGCAAGTTCTATCTTGTTCCGGCATTAGACTCAGGAGCATATTCTCAGGCCGAGAAACTCCAGTCTCAATACACCAGGCTGTTTCCTCCGAACGCTAACCCGGACCAGGATTCATTTATTAACCCGATGCATCACCTGATGGGGGATAAATATATCCCATTCTTAAATAATCAGTTGCTAGAATTATGCGATCCAGGCAGAGAAATGCAGAGAAAAAGAAAGAGAGAAAGGTTTATTAACCGTATTGAACCTTACAAAGGTCCGGTAACGGTCTGTGAGAATGAAAGACAGAGGAATTTACTTTTTAGTAAAATGCAAGAAGAAATGTCAGGCACATTATTAATATCAGAATCTGTGGAGGGCGGGAAAAATGCGCTATTGCGATTTAAAACATTCGCTAATGAGGATGAAGAACTCTAAGCTTCTCTTGTCTCCTTTACTATTCTTGGTTCTTTCCGGATGTGACGGCAGTTTCTTTTCATCTGATGTCAGAAAGGTCACTATAGCAATGGATACGCCGGACCTTCTTGAGAAACCGTGGTTCTCCGTAACCTACCGTTCACATAAATGCCAGCGTACCCGGCGTGATGGTGATTTTAAAAAACACTACGAAGATGATTCCAGTGTCACTACCTATGAACCGGAGCGGGAAAAGAACAGTAATATTTATAGCGTCACGGTGCCGGTGGAAAAGGGCTGGTACTGTGACTGGAAACTGAGTAATGTTGAATTTAAACTAAAGTATAAAAAGGGGAGCGAAATTCTTGAGGGTATTGATAAAACAATTTCTAAAAGAATCACGTTTGTGTTTGATGAGCATTACCCGCGAGCAACGAATGGTCTAACAGAATTCCAGCCCAGAAAGACTCAGGTTATTGATGAGGTTTTTTATCCTTTTAAAACAGAAAATCATCTGGTTGGGAATTATATTGATTTATCTTTCACAGGACGTGTTTATTTTTATTCTTATCGATTCAATAATAATGTTGAACGCGTTCTATTTAGACCAGTCATTCATCCTGATAGGATGGTCATATTAATAGAACCCTTTACATTGAAGCATGACCAAGAGGTTAAGTTGGTTTATCCAGATGGTTATGTTGAATATGGTAACGCATCTCCCAGTTTCGACCGGCTTCAGAAAATAAGTAATGAACGTCAACAATCAGGTGACTGACACCACGCTCGGTCGGGGGCGATTATTACTAATAATCCTTGATTAATTATATCGAGCCATCGGGATATATAATGTAGCTATTCCGGCTAGCCCCGGATGATGGAAACAAAATATGTTTTTTATCAGAAATCAACACAGCTATACAAAGACGGGATATGACACACTCTTGTTTATTCCCCTACTCTGTCTACTGCTGTCCGGATGTGACGGCAGTTTCTTTTCATCTGATGTCAGAAAAGTCACCATAGCAATGGATACGCCGGACCTTCTTGAGAAACCGTGGTTCTCCGTAACCTACCGTTCACATAAATGCCAGCGTACCCGGCGTGATGGTGATTTTAAAAAACACTACGAAGATGATTCCAGTGTCACTACCTATGAACCGGAGCGGGAAAAGAACAGTAATATTTATAGCGTCACGGTGCCGGT
>NZ_JAPPTE010000019.1:0-89175 GCF_026719375.1 Citrobacter sp. W9
TTGCCTGGCGGCTGTAGCGCGGTGGTCCCACCTGACCCCATGCCGAACTCAGAAGTGAAACGCCGTAGCGCCGATGGTAGTGTGGGGTCTCCCCATGCGAGAGTAGGGAACTGCCAGGCATCAAATTGCAGTAAGCCGGGATGAAAATCCGGGTGGTGACAAAGAAATTCGGTGGAGCGGTAGTTCAGTTGGTTAGAATACCTGCCTGTCACGCAGGGGGTCGCGGGTTCGAGTCCCGTCCGTTCCGCCACTTATTAGAAAATTAAGCCTGCTACTAAGCAGGCTTAATAATAAAAAAATTTAGGGGCGTAGCTCAGTTGGTAGAGCACCGGTCTCCAAAACCGGGTGTCGCGAGTTCGAGTCTCTCCGCCCCTGCCAGAAACAATCCTTAGCATCCTTGCTAAGGATTTTTTTTATCTGCAATTTGAGCTGTGCCTTTCTGCTGTATTACTTCCGGCATCCTTGCCAGTGCTTTCTTTAATCTTCCAGAATACTTGTTCTTAGCAGATCGCAAATAAGGGCATGTTTGTCGCTGTTTTGCAGCCAGACTGCATATAAAGGACGTGACAGCGTTGTGCTGTCGGTAACCGTGTGTAGATCGCTTTTGGCTTTAGCCCAGTTAACGGGCAACCAACTAAAGCCCTTAAGGACAGAAAGTTGCTGCCTGGCCAGTTCTGCCGAACTGGTGGTAAGTACCGGCACTTCATCCCCCGCGATCAGTCCTGCTTCGTGTTGTTGAAAATCGGGTCCCCATTCCAGGCGTAGGTAATTCAGTTCATCTTTGGTTTGTGAAGGTGAACTGCAATAGAGCGCCAGCGTGAAATATCCCAACAGTTGGCTGCTAAATTCGTCCATTTTGGGCGTTTCGGTGGTGATCAGCAGATCAAGCTGTCGTTCATGTAGCTGCTTTACTAACGACTGCCGTTGAGCGATTCTCGCTTCAAACTGCAGGCTGGTTTGTGGTTCCTGTGACTGATACAAACGCCTTAACCAGTCATTAAGCATACATTCCCAAAGGGATGCGCTGGCACCAATTGAAAACTCGTTATGCCGCGAGGTATTCGCGACCTCCTTGCGCGCTGCTTGCCATGTGTTCATCAGCGTTTCAGCGTAAGGCAATAATTTCTCACCCGCCGCGGTTAAACGGATATTGTTTCTGTGTCGGGTGAACAGATTTACACCCAATTGATTTTCCAGTTGTCTGATCCGAAAACTAACCGCCGATTGGGTCAAATAGAGCGCTTCAGCAGCCCTGCCAAAGTGGCGTGTCCGGCTAACCTCCAGGAAAGTTTTTAACAATTCCGTATCCACAACTCGCTCCATAAAATTATTTGTCGTGATGATTTAAATCTTTTGTTTGACGCTCTGTCAAGCGTAACTAATACTCCGCGCCATAAATAGCTCGGCCAAAGAATTAGGAGCGTGCAGGATGGCGGAAAGCTTTACGACGACTAATCGATATTTCGACAATAAATATTATCCCCGCGGATTCTCCCGTCATGGTGATTTCACCATTAAAGAAGCACAACTGCTTGAGCGTCACGGTTATGCTTTCAACGAGCTGGATCTGGGCAAACGTGAGCCGGTAACGGAAGAAGAAAAACTGTTTGTTGCGGTATGCCGTGGTGAACGTGAACCGGTTACCGAAGCCGAACGCGTGTGGTCTAAGTATATGACGCGTATTAAGCGTCCAAAACGTTTCCATACGTTGTCTGGTGGGAAACCTCAGGTGGAAGGTGCAGAAGACTACACCGAATCTGATGATTAATAAAAAAGGGCGAAAGCCCTTTTTTTATGTCAGTAGTTTCTGCAAATGAATGAGTAACCTGTCTATCGCCCTATACCCAACGGCCTCCTGCAAGTGCTGACGGGTAATATGATCACATTGCTCGAGATCCGCGATGGTTCGGGCGACCTTTATCAATCGCAGCCAGGCGCGGATAGACAATCCGAGATGCGCTAATGTCTCTTCAAGCCACTGCGCATCATCACTGCGAAGTCGGCAATATTCATGTATATCCTGACTGTCCAGATGCGCGTTTAACTTATTTTGCCGCCGATACTGACGCTCTTGTGCGGCGATAACGCGTTGCTTCACCGTTGCGCTATCTTCCCCTTTCATCGCACTCTGGCTGAGTATGCCGGGCGGAGGCAAAGGGATTTCGAGGGAGAGATCGAAACGGTCAAGAAACGGTCCTGATAATCGATTGAGGTAACGCAGCGTCTGCTCTGGGGTGCAGCGGTTATGGTTCCCCTGATAATGACCCGTTGGGCTTGGATTCATTGCAGCAATGAGTTGAAAGCGTGCAGGGTAGGTTATTTTAGCCCGAGTGCGGGATAAATGGATCTGCCCGGACTCGATAGGTTCACGCAGGGCATCCAACGTGCGTCGCTCAAACTCAGGTAATTCATCCAGAAATAGTATGCCGTTATGCGCCAGAGAGATCTCTCCCGGCGCAGGAATAGACCCGCCACCTACCATGGCGGTTAATGAAGCACTGTGATGCGGTGAGCGAAAGGGGCGCTGCTTCCACTGTTTTTGTATCGTAGTGGAATTGACCAGGCTGAGTATCGCAGCACTTTCTAGTGCCTCATCGTTGCTAAGCGGCGGGAGTAGTCCTCTGAGGCGACTGGCCAGCATGGTCTTTCCCGTCCCCGGAGGGCCGATAAGCAGCAGGTTGTGACCGCCAGCCGCAGTGAGCTCCAACCCGCGTTTGCCTTGTTCCTGACCGATGACATCGCTCAGATCATCGGCTAATGGCTCTGGCGTGAAGTCTGCAGATAACGGTCTGTCTAAATCATGCTTCCCTTCGAGAAATGCGCATACGGACTGTAGGTGATCGGCAATCAGACACCCTTCACCATGTATCAGTCCAACTTCAGCGGCATTCTCTTTTGCGACAATAATTCTCCTGCCTGCTCTTATTGCTTCGGTTGCGCTTGAAATCGCTCCTGGAACGCCGCGTAGCGTGCCTGTAAGCGCTAATTCGCCTACCAGCTCGTAGGTATCGAGATTATGGGCTGTAAGCTGCTCAGAAGCGGCCAGAAGCGCAACTGCGATAGGTAAATCATATCGCCCTCCTTCTTTGGGAAGATCGGCAGGAGCGAGGTTAATGGTTATCTTCTTCGCCGGGAATTCATACCCACTATTAATAATCGCACTGCGAACCCGATCGCGGGCCTCTTTCACCGTTGTTTCTGGCAATCCCACCATGGTTAAACCAGGTAGACCATTGCTGATATGTACCTCAATGGTAATGGCTGGCGCATTCACGCCAAGCGCGGCGCGTGTATGAACAATCGATAGTGACATAACCCCTCCTGATGAAGGCATTATGCGGTAATGCATCACGGAAAAATTTAATTTTATCGCGGATTTTAGGTGCTGATTCACGTATTTTTCTGCAAATTAAATCTTTTGCATGAAACCAGGGATAACGCTCGCAAACGTATTTATGAGGTGTTGTCGCGGGGGAGTGTGTGCTCAAGCATGACCTGAAACGTGAAATATTTTCATTTTTTAATTTTTTATATAAAAAACAAGGCGATTTATCAAAACCGTTACCGGGGTCAGAAAAACGAATAAAAAAAATTCTTGTGTTATTTGCAAATTCTATGGTAACTCTTTAGGTATTCCTTCGAACAAGATGCAAGAAAATATAAAAATGACAGCCCTTCTACGAGTGATTAGCCTGGTCGTGATTAGCGTGGTGGTGATTATTATCCCACCGTGCGGGGCTGCACTTGGACGAGGAAAGGCTTAGAAAACAAGCCTTAACGAACTAAGACCCCCGCACCGAAAGGTCCGGGGGTTTTTTTTGACCTTAAAAACATACACGAGGAGCAGAAAGTGAACGGTAGCATAAAATTCTGTTTCTCAAGATTTACGGCGGGGATGTAACTATGAATGGGGCACAGTGGGTGGTACATGCGTTGCGTGCACAAGGGGTTCAAACCGTCTTTGGTTATCCCGGTGGCGCAATTATGCCGGTTTATGATGCGTTATATGACGGCGGCGTAGAACACCTGTTGTGTCGACATGAGCAGGGCGCGGCGATGGCGGCGATTGGTTATGCTCGTGCTACGGGTAAAACCGGTGTTTGTATCGCTACGTCCGGCCCAGGCGCGACCAACCTGATCACCGGTCTTGCCGATGCGCTGTTAGATTCTGTCCCCGTTGTGGCGATCACCGGCCAGGTTGCATCACCTTTCATCGGAACGGATGCGTTCCAGGAAGTGGACGTTCTCGGTATGTCTCTGTCTTGCACCAAGCACAGTTTCCTGGTGCAGTCACTGGAGGAACTGCCGCGCATCATGGCAGAAGCTTTCGACGTGGCGAACTCTGGTCGTCCGGGCCCCGTTCTGGTCGATATCCCAAAAGATATCCAGTTAGCCAGCGGTACGCTGGAACCGTATTTCACGACCGTCGGAAACGTAGAGACTTTCCCGCATGCTGACGTTGAGCAGGCGCGTAAAATGCTGGCTCAGGCGCAAAAACCCATCCTGTACGTAGGTGGTGGCGTGGGTATGGCGCAGGCGGTCTCTGCCCTGCGTGAGTTTATCGCGCATACCCAAATACCGGTCGCTTGCACGCTGAAAGGCCTGGGCGCAGTAAACGCGGACTACCCGTACTATTTGGGCATGCTGGGAATGCACGGTACTAAGGCGGCGAATTTCGCGGTGCAAGAGAGTGATTTACTGATCGCAGTGGGCGCACGTTTTGATGACCGGGTAACCGGTAAGCTGAATACTTTCGCGCCTAACGCCAGCGTCATCCATATGGATATCGACCCGGCGGAAATGAATAAGCTGCGTCAGGCACACGTCGCGTTGCAGGGCGATTTAAATTCGCTGTTGCCGGCATTACAACAACCGCTGAAGATCGACGCATGGCGTCAGTCCTGTGCAGAGCTGCGCGCAGAACATGCCTGGCGCTATGATCATCCGGGTGACGCTATCTACGCGCCGCTGTTGTTAAAACAGCTGTCTGAACGCAAACCAGCAGATAGCGTGGTGACGACGGATGTTGGTCAGCATCAAATGTGGTCCGCGCAGCATATGACCTACACCCGCCCGGAAAATTTCATCACCTCCAGCGGTTTGGGTACGATGGGCTTTGGCCTGCCAGCTGCTGTTGGCGCGCAGGTGGCTCGTCCGAACGATACGGTAATCTGTATCTCCGGTGACGGTTCTTTCATGATGAATGTACAAGAACTGGGCACCGTAAAACGCAGGCAGTTGCCGCTGAAGATAGTCTTACTCGACAACCAGCGCTTGGGCATGGTGCGACAATGGCAGCAGCTGTTTTTCCAGGAACGTTATAGCGAAACCACCCTTACCGATAACCCCGATTTCCTCATGTTGGCCAGCGCCTTCGGCATACCTGGTCAGCACATCACCCGTAAAGACCAGGTTGAAGCGGCACTCGACACCATGCTGAACAGCGAGGGGCCATACCTGCTTCATGTCTCAATCGACGAACTTGAGAATGTCTGGCCTCTGGTGCCGCCTGGCGCCAGTAACTCAGAAATGCTGGAGAAATTATCATGATGCAACATCAGGTCGCCGTTGAGGCTCGTTTCAACCCGGAAACGTTAGAACGTGTTTTACGCGTGGTACGCCATCGTGGTTTTCAGGTGTGCTCCATGAATATGGCAGCCGCCAGCGATGCGCAGAATATAAATATCGAATTGACCGTTGCCAGCCCCCGGTCGGTCGACTTACTGTTTAGTCAGTTAAGTAAGCTGGTAGACGTTGCACATGTTGCTATCTGCCAGAGCACAACCACATCACAACAAATCCGCGCCTGAGCGCAAAAGGAAGAAAAATGACGACGAAAAAAGCTGATTACATTTGGTCTAATGGCGAGATGATTCGTTGGGAAGACGCGAAGGTTCACGTGATGTCCCACGCTCTGCACTACGGTACTTCTGTATTTGAAGGCATCCGTTGCTACGATTCTCACAAAGGGCCGGTGGTGTTCCGTCATCGTGAACATATGCAGCGTCTGCGTGATTCAGCCAAGATCTACCGTTTTCCGGTCTCTCAGAGCGTTGATGAACTGATGGAAGCCTGCCGCGAAGTGATCCGCAAAAACAACCTGACCAGCGCCTATATTCGTCCGCTGGTATTTGTTGGCGATGTCGGGATGGGCGTTAACCCGCCAGCGGGTTACACCACTGATGTGATCATCGCCGCGTTCCCGTGGGGGGCATACCTCGGCGCAGAAGCGCTGGAACAGGGGATCGATGCGATGGTTTCTTCCTGGAACCGCGTTGCGCCGAATACCATCCCTACGGCTGCTAAAGCGGGCGGTAACTATCTGTCTTCGCTGCTGGTGGGTAGCGAAGCGCGTCGTCATGGTTATCAGGAAGGTATTGCGCTGGACGTGAATGGCTACATTTCCGAAGGCGCGGGCGAGAACCTGTTTGAAGTTAAAGATGGCATTCTGTTTACCCCGCCATTTACCTCTTCCGCGCTGCCGGGTATCACCCGTGATGCCATCATTAAACTGGCGAAAGATCTTGATATCGAAGTGCGTGAGCAGGTGCTGTCCCGTGAATCGCTGTACCTGGCCGACGAAGTGTTTATGTCCGGTACCGCGGCGGAAATCACGCCAGTACGCAGCGTAGATGGTATTCAGGTAGGCGAAGGCCGCTGCGGTCCGGTCACCAAACGCATCCAGCAGGCCTTCTTCGGCCTCTTTACCGGTGAAACGGAAGACAAATACGGCTGGTTGGATTCAGTAAACCAATAACAATATTAATATTTCCCCAAAATAATTCACGTTGCAGGAAGACGGCAACGCAGCAAGTCTCAGGAGCTTACTGTAGTAAGTGACTGGGGTGAGCGAGGCAGCCAACGCACCTGCGGCGTGAAGTATGCTGGGGAAAGACAGACGGGAGTTAATCAAGCATGCCTAAGTATCGTTCTGCCACCACCACCCACGGCCGCAATATGGCGGGCGCCCGCGCACTGTGGCGCGCCACCGGGATGACCGACGCCGACTTCGGCAAGCCGATTATCGCTGTGGTGAACTCCTTTACCCAGTTCGTGCCGGGTCACGTACACCTGCGCGATCTCGGTAAGCTGGTTGCCGAACAAATCGAAGCCTCAGGCGGTGTGGCGAAAGAGTTCAACACCATCGCGGTGGATGACGGTATCGCTATGGGCCACGGGGGCATGCTTTATTCACTGCCGTCCCGCGAGCTGATCGCCGACTCCGTTGAGTACATGGTTAACGCCCACTGTGCCGACGCGATGGTCTGCATCTCCAACTGCGACAAAATCACCCCCGGTATGTTAATGGCCTCGCTGCGTCTTAATATTCCAGTGATATTCGTCTCTGGCGGTCCGATGGAAGCCGGGAAAACCAAGCTTTCCGACAAAATCATCAAGCTCGACCTGGTTGACGCGATGATTCAGGGCGCAGACCCGAAAGTCTCCGACTCGCAGAGCGAGCAGGTTGAACGTTCCGCCTGTCCGACCTGCGGCTCCTGCTCCGGGATGTTCACCGCCAACTCGATGAACTGTCTGACCGAAGCGCTGGGCCTGTCACAACCGGGCAACGGCTCGCTATTGGCCACTCACGCCGACCGTAAAGAGCTGTTCCTCACCGCAGGTCAACGCATCGTTGAGCTGACCAAACGTTATTACGAGCAGGATGATGCCTCGGCGTTGCCGCGCAACATTGCCAGCAAAGCAGCGTTTGAGAATGCCATGACGCTGGATATCGCCATGGGTGGTTCCACTAACACCGTTCTGCATCTGCTGGCGGCGGCGCAGGAAGCGGAAATCGACTTCACCATGAGTGATATCGACAAGCTGTCTCGTAAAGTGCCGCAGCTGTGTAAAGTGGCGCCAAGTACGCAGAAATACCATATGGAAGACGTTCACCGCGCCGGCGGCGTCTTGGGCATTTTAGGTGAGCTGGATCGTGCTGGGCTGCTGAACCGCAACGTGAAAAACGTCCTTGGTCTCTCTCTGCCGCAGACGCTGGAGCAGTACGACATCGCTGTCACCCAGGATGAGGCGGTCAAAAAAATGTTCCGCGCTGGTCCGGCGGGCATCCGCACCACCCAGGCGTTCTCGCAGGATTGCCGTTGGGATACGCTGGATGACGATCGCGCCGAAGGCTGTATCCGCTCGCTGGAGCACGCTTACAGCAAGGATGGCGGTCTGGCGGTGCTGTACGGCAACTTCGCGGAAAATGGCTGTATCGTAAAAACCGCAGGTGTTGACGACAGTATTCTCAAATTTACCGGCCCGGCGAAAGTCTACGAAAGCCAGGACGAGGCGGTTGAGGCTATCCTCGGCGGTAAAGTGGTCGAAGGCGACGTGGTGGTGATTCGCTATGAAGGGCCGAAAGGCGGACCGGGCATGCAGGAAATGCTCTATCCAACCACCTTCCTGAAATCGATGGGCCTCGGTAAAGCCTGTGCGCTGATCACCGATGGTCGCTTCTCCGGCGGCACCTCCGGCCTGTCTATCGGCCACGTTTCCCCGGAAGCGGCCAGCGGCGGCAACATCGCGATCATCGAAGACGGCGATATGATTGCTATCGATATCCCGAATCGCGGTATTCAACTGCAACTGAGCGATGCGGAAATCGCCGCCCGTCGTGAAGCGCAGGAAGCCCGCGGCGATCAGGCGTGGACGCCGAAGAACCGTGAGCGTCAGGTCTCCTTTGCCCTTCGCGCCTATGCCAGTCTGGCCACCAGTGCCGACAAAGGCGCGGTGCGCGATAAATCGAAGCTGGGAGGTTAATGACCATGGCGGATTCACAACCCTTGTCCGGTGCCCCTGAGGGCGCCGAGTATCTCAGAGCGGTACTGCGCGCGCCGGTTTACGAAGCGGCGCAGGTAACGCCGCTACAAAAAATGGAAAAACTCTCTTCGCGCCTCGATAACGTGATTCTGGTCAAGCGCGAAGACAGACAGCCGGTGCACAGCTTCAAGCTGCGCGGGGCCTACGCGATGATGGCAGGCCTGACTGAAGAGCAAAAAGCGCATGGCGTCATTACCGCATCGGCCGGTAATCATGCCCAGGGCGTGGCTTTCTCCTCTGCGCGATTAGGCGTGAAGGCGTTGATTGTCATGCCGGTGGCGACCGCGGATATCAAAGTCGACGCCGTTCGCGGCTTCGGCGGTGAAGTGCTGCTGCACGGCGCTAACTTTGATGAAGCTAAAGCCAAAGCGATTGAGCTTTCCCGGCAGCAGGGCTTTACCTGGGTGCCGCCGTTTGATCACCCGATGGTGATTGCCGGGCAGGGCACGCTGGCGCTGGAGTTACTTCAGCAGGATGCTCACCTTGACCGCGTCTTTGTGCCAGTTGGCGGCGGTGGTCTGGCGGCGGGCGTGGCGGTGCTGATTAAACAGCTGATGCCGCAGATCAAAGTGATCGCTGTCGAAGCCGAAGATTCAGCCTGCCTGAAAGCGGCGCTGGATGCCGGTCATCCGGTGGATCTGCCACGCGTCGGTCTCTTTGCTGAAGGTGTGGCGGTCAAACGCATCGGCGATGAAACCTTCCGTCTGTGCCAGGAGTATCTCGACGACATTATCACAGTCGATAGCGACGCTATCTGTGCGGCAATGAAAGACCTGTTTGAAGATGTACGCGCGGTGGCGGAACCTTCCGGGGCGCTGGCGCTGGCGGGGATGAAGAAATACATCGCCCAGCACAATATTCGCGGCGAACGTCTGGCGCATGTGCTGTCCGGCGCTAATGTGAACTTCCATGGTCTGCGCTACGTTTCCGAACGCTGCGAGCTGGGCGAACAGCGCGAGGCGCTGCTGGCGGTGACGATTCCGGAAGAGAAGGGCAGCTTCCTGAAGTTCTGCCAACTGCTGGGCGGGCGTTCGGTGACCGAGTTCAACTATCGCTTTGCTGACGCCAAAGATGCCTGCATCTTCGTGGGCGTGCGGCTGAGCCGTGGCGTTGAGGAGCGCAAGGAAATCCTTAGCCTACTCAAAGACAGCGGTTACAGCGTGGTGGATCTGTCAGATGATGAAATGGCCAAGTTGCATGTGCGCTATATGGTCGGCGGCCGTCCTTCTAAGCCGTTGCAAGAGCGCCTTTATAGCTTTGAGTTCCCGGAATCACCGGGCGCGCTGCTGAAGTTCCTCTACACCCTGGGAACGCACTGGAATATCTCGCTATTCCACTACCGTAGCCACGGTACCGACTATGGCCGTGTACTGGCGGCGTTTGAACTGGGCGAGAATGAACCGGACTTTGAAACCCGGCTCAATGAACTTGGCTATGAGTGCCACGACGAGACGAATAACCCGGCGTTCCGCTTCTTCCTGGCGGGCTAACGGCGGCCATAAAAAAAGGGTTCATGGAGACATGAGCCCTTTTTTACATCTGAATCAGAGAATTACAGCGTGATCACTTCGAATTCAACTTCGGTGTTCACGTCCGCATCGTAATCCACACCGTCGAGGGCAAAACCGAACAGGTTCAGGAATTCCTGCTTGTAACCTGCATAGTCAGTTTCCTGCGTCAGGTTTTCGGTGGTGATCAGCGGCCACAGGTCGCGGCAGGCTTGCTGAATATCGTCACGCAGTTCCCAGTCATCCATACGGATGCGTTGATTGTCATCCAGCGCCACTTTATCGCCGTACAGGCTGGTGGTCATCAGACGGTTGATCTGCTCGATGCAACCTTCGTGAATGCCTTGCTCTTTCATCAGCTTGAAGACCATAGAGATGTACAGCGGCATCACCGGAATAGCAGAAGATGCCTGCGTGATAACCGATTTCAGGACGGCAACGTTAGCGGAACCGTTGAGCGGTGCCAGCTGCTTACGCAGTTCACCCGCCGCGCGGTCGAGGTCTTCTTTCGCTTTGCCCAGCGCGCCGTGCCAGTAGATTGGCCAGGTCAGGTCGGTACCGATGTAGGAATAAGCCACGGTTTTCACGCCGTCAGCCAGCACGCCTGCTTCGCTCAGCGCACCCATCCACAGTTCCCAGTCTTCGCCGCCCATGACGGTAACGGTGTTCTGAACTTCTTCTTCGGTTGCCGGCTCAATGCTGGCGGTGATGATCTGATCTTTGTTGGTATCAATCGCTTTAGAGGTGTAAACCTCGCCGATCGGCTTCAGCGCAGAACGAACGATTTCGCCTGTTTTCGGCATTTTACGCACCGGGGACGCCAGTGAGTAAACCACCAGGTCGATCTGGCCCAGATCTTCTTTGATCAGTTTGATAACTTCATCGCGGCACTCGTCAGAGAACGCGTCGCCGTTGATGCTTTTGGAGTACAGACCTTCACGTTTGGCAGCCTCATCGAAGGCGGCAGAGTTATACCAGCCCGCGGAACCTGGTTTGGTTTCCGTGCCCGGTTTTTCAAAAAATACGCCGATAGTGGCGGCACCGCTGCCAAAGGCGGCGGAAATTCTGGATGCCAGGCCGTAACCGGTGGAAGCACCGATCACCAGCACGCGGGAAGGACCGTTCTCAATTTTCCCGTTTTGCTTAACGTACTCGATCTGTTTTTCCACATTGACTTTGCAGCCAGTCGGATGGGTCGTTGTACAGATGAATCCACGAATTTTTGGTTTGATTATCATAATGATGGCTAATTAAGTTTGTATTTTCGCTGTCAAGTGCGCAATGACACCGTCTGTTCTGGCTTGCTTAACGACATGGTTAACAAGCCCCCCACATCTATTATGGCACGGGACATTATACAGAAAAGGAGTGCCAATACTGAATCTACCACTGATTTTAGGCCAGACGCTGACGCTACTCGGCGATTTTACGCTCCAGCACAATCTTCCAGAAGGCATCGATCAGCGGCTCATGCAGCCGCTTTTTCGGCGCGCAGACGCCCAGTTCAAACGGCGTTTTTTCGTCGCTGCGCTCTAAAATCATCACGCGATTGCGCACCGGTTCCGGGCTGTTTTCCAGCACAACTTCCGGCAGCAGCGCCACGCCGCAGCCTAGCGCTACCATCGAGACCATCGCCTCATGGCCGCCGACGGTGGCGTAAATCTGCGGGTTACTGATTTTGTGGCGACGGAACCACAGCTCAATGCGACGGCGCACCGGCCCCTGGTCGGCCATGATAAACGGCACGGTTGACCAGTCGGGCTTATCGACGGAAACCTGATTGCGCACCGGGCAGGGCAGCGCCGGGGCGATCAGCACCACCGCCAGATTCTCCAGCATGGAAAACGCCACCGCGCCGGGCAGCGTTTCCGGCTTACCGGCAATCGCCAGATCGGCCTCGCCGGTGACCACTTTGTCCATGGCGTCGGCGGCGTCGCCGGTGGTGAGCTTAATTTCGACGGAGGGATGCTCGGCGCGAAAACGATCGAGGATCGGCGGCAGATGGCTATAAGCCGCCGTCACCGAACAGAAAATGTGCAGTTCACCAGAAAGTGATGGCCCCTGCTGATCGAGGGTGTGGCGCAGTTGCTGATACTGCAACAACGTTTGCTGGGCAAATACCCGCAGTTCTTCCCCTGCTTCGGTCAGCGTGACCGTGCGGTTATCACGTACAAACAGCGCCTGACCGAGGTCCTCTTCCAGCCGCTGAATTTGCCGGGAGAGCGTGGAGGGGCTGACGTGCATCGCCCGCGCGCTGCGGCCAAAGTGGCGGCTTTCCGCCAGATGCAGGAAGGTTTTCAGATCGCGTAAATCCACCGATTTCACCTCGCGGCTTTACATTGCAGAACTTGCAACATGACGTTGTGAATATATCAATTTCCGCAATAAATTTCCTGTTGTAATGTGGGTACATTCTCGCTGAAACGCGAACCGAACAATATACTCGTCGTCTTTCAAGTTGCAGATGCGTTGGCTGCGTCAGCTCACCCCAGTCACTTACTTGAGTAAGCTCCTGGGGATTCGCTGCCTTGCCGCCTTCCTGTAACTCGAAATCCATAGAGTAACGACACACAACATCACGGAGTACACCATCATGGCTAACTACTTTAATACACTGAATCTGCGCCAGCAGCTGGCGCAGCTGGGTAAATGCCGCTTTATGGGCCGCGACGAATTCGCCGACGGCGCGAGCTACCTTCAGGGTAAAAAAGTGGTCATCATCGGCTGTGGCGCTCAGGGTCTCAACCAGGGCCTGAACATGCGTGACTCCGGTCTGGATATTTCTTATGCCCTGCGTAAAGAAGCCATTGCTGAGAAGCGTGCTTCCTGGCGTAAAGCGACCGAAAACGGTTTTAAAGTGGGTACTTATGAAGAGCTGATCCCGCAGGCTGACCTGGTGGTTAACCTGACGCCGGACAAACAGCACTCCGACGTGGTGCGTTCCGTACAGCCGCTGATGAAAGATGGCGCGGCGCTGGGCTACTCCCACGGTTTCAACATCGTCGAAGTGGGCGAGCAGATCCGTAAAGACATCACCGTAGTGATGGTGGCGCCGAAGTGTCCGGGTACCGAAGTGCGCGAAGAGTACAAACGTGGTTTCGGTGTTCCGACGCTGATCGCTGTTCACCCGGAAAACGATCCGAAAGGCGAAGGTATGGCGATTGCTAAAGCCTGGGCTGCGGCCACCGGCGGTCACCGTGCGGGTGTACTGGAATCTTCTTTCGTGGCGGAAGTGAAATCTGACCTGATGGGCGAGCAGACCATCCTGTGCGGCATGCTGCAGGCCGGTTCTCTGCTGTGCTTCGACAAGCTGGTGGCAGAAGGCACCGACCCGGCTTACGCCGAAAAACTGATTCAGTTCGGCTGGGAAACCATCACCGAAGCGCTGAAGCAGGGTGGTATCACCCTGATGATGGACCGTCTGTCTAACCCGGCGAAACTGCGTGCTTACGCGCTGTCTGAACAGCTGAAAGAGATCATGGCGCCGCTGTTCCAGAAACACATGGACGACATCATCTCCGGCGAATTCTCTTCCGGCATGATGGCTGACTGGGCCAACGACGATAAGAAACTGCTGACCTGGCGTGAAGAGACCGGCAAAACCGCGTTCGAAACCGCGCCGCAGTATGAAGGTAAAATCGGCGAGCAGGAGTACTTCGATAAAGGCGTGCTGATGATTGCGATGGTGAAAGCGGGCGTTGAGCTGGCGTTCGAAACCATGGTCGATTCCGGCATCATCGAAGAATCTGCTTACTACGAATCACTGCACGAACTGCCGCTGATTGCCAACACCATCGCCCGTAAGCGCCTGTATGAAATGAACGTCGTTATCTCCGATACCGCAGAATACGGTAACTACCTGTTCTCTTACGCTTGCGTACCGCTGCTGAAAGAGTTCATGACCACGCTGCAGGCTGGCGATCTGGGCAAAGCGATTGCCGAAGGCGCGGTAGACAACGCGCAGCTGCGCGACGTGAACGACGCAATTCGCGGTCATGCTATCGAGAAAGTAGGCCAGAAACTGCGTGGCTACATGACTGATATGAAGCGCATTGCAGTAGCTGGATAAGAGGCTGCTGGAATCGCCGGATGGCGGCGTGAACGCCTTATTCGGCCTACAATAAAGTGACCATTATGTAGGCTGGATAAGCGTATCGCCATCCGATAAAAAAGCCCGGTGTTTAAACACCGGGCTTTTTATTAGTTGCGGTACAGCACTTTAATGATGTGGTAACCGAACTGGGTGTGCAGCGGGCCGGTTGGCTCCAGCACCGGGCAGGAGAAGACCACTTTGTCGAACGCCGGCACCATCTGGCCCTGACGGAATTCACCTAAATCGCCGCCGCGTTTGCCCGATGGGCAGATGGAATGCTTCTTCGCCAGTTTGCCGAAGTCGGCGCCGTTTTTAATCTGCTCCAGAAGATCCAGTGCCAGTTTCTCTTCTTTTACAAGGATATGCACTGCTGCTGCTGTTTTTGCCATGATCGTGCCTTCAAAAGGGAATATATAAGGCTGGCGATTTTAGCATGGCTTATCGGCGATACAGCACCTTGATGATGTGATAGCCGAATTTGGTTTTGACCGGCCCGTAAGGTTTAAGCAGTGGGCAGCTAAACACGGCGGCATCAAATGGCCCGACCATCATCCCCTGTTTGAACTCACCCAAATCGCCGCCGTTGCGCCCGGATGGGCAGCGAGAGTAGCGTTTTGCCAGGTGATCGAAGCTAATACCGCGATCCAGCTTGCTCAGGATTTCCAGAGCAAGTTTTTCTTCTTTTACCAGGATGTGCAGGGCTGCCGCGCTCTTAGCCATTATTTTGTTCTCATGTCTCAAAGATATCTCGTTACTTTATCATCCGCCTTCGCCGTGAACATATACTCTTCGCCATCACGGGACAGATGTCTCGCCTGATGTATGGAAGCGAGAGATGAGCGACATTTTTATCTGTCCTGTTCCTTCTTGTCACGGACAGCTGTCCTGTCCCTACCGCTGTGGAGCGAGATAACATGGATACAATGAAAAAACCTGAATTTTCAGTCGGCTGGCTTTCCGGGCTTAGTGATATTGTTCGCGATCCACAGCTTTATGAATTACTGAAATATTGCCCTCTGGAAATCATGCAGCAATGGCGCTTTGAAGAGATCCCGCGTGGAGACTTTATTTGCCGGCAGGGGGAAATATGTCAGCGCTTTTCGCTGATTATTGCTGGCGAAGTGGATGTGTTCTATGAGGCTGAAGATGGACGTCGTTATCGTCAGGCCCGCTACCGGAAAGGCGACATGCTGGGCGAGCTCGAGATCTTTGAGTCACGTCATTACATCTGTTCGGTGGTGGCGGTAGGGCATGTGCAGCTCCTGAGTTTGTCGCAGGAATATTTTTGCCGCTGGCTGGCCTTAGATAACCATTTTAACCAGCGGATGCTGCGCTTCTTTAGTCAGCAATATTATCAGCTGTCAAAAAAGGCCAGCAGCGACAATCTTTACTCGCTGCATCAGCGAGTATGTCAGGCGTTATGGCTGCGTTATCAACAAGATGGCACCAACGCAATCTTGCTGGATAAGCTAAACCTCAGCGAGGAGCTGGCGGCGACGACCCGTAGTATTAATCGTATTTTACATGATCTGAAAGCGTTACAGATTATTGATACCGATGGTGAAAGCATTGTGTTGTTAGTCCCTGAAAAGTTAAAGCAGGAGGCTGATATCGGATAACCGCAAGAGTGAAGGAGGCGCGAGAATGTCGCTGCAACCCCATATCCAGTTAAGCAAGGAGATGACCGGCGCACGCTATGCGCTGCTGCCGGGCGATCCGTTGCGGGTGGACCGCATCGTCAATTTTCTTGATAACCCAGAACTGCTTGGTCAAAACCGGGAGTTTCGCGCCGCGCGAGGTTGGTATAAGGGCGTCGAGATTTTGGTGCTCTCTACCGGGATCGGCGGGCCGTCTACGGCGATTGCCATTGAAGAACTGCGCCAGATCGGCCTAACAACCCTGATTCGTATCGGTAGCTGTGGGGCGTTGCAGGATAATCTTGCGCTCGGTGACGTGATTATCGCCCATGCCGCAGTAACGGATGACGGGACCAGCCGTACCTATGCGCCAGCAGGCTATCCGGCCTGCGCCGACCCGCAGTTAACCTGGGAACTGATGGCGCAGGCTCGCCAGATGAATATCCCCGCCGTGTGCGGCCTGGTGCGTAGCCACGACAGTTTTTATACCGATCGGGAAGCAGAACTGGATGCGCAGTGGTCGGCGCTCGGCGTTCTGGGCGCGGATATGGAGAGCGCCGCTCTGATGACTATCGGCGCGCTGCGAGGGTTACGTACGGCGTCATTACTCAACGTGGTGGTTGCCCACAACGGTTGTCTGGATAGCAGCATCAATGATTATGTCCAACAGGACGCGTTGTGCCAGCAGGGCGAAGAACGGCAAATTGCCCTGGCGCTCCGCGCCATTTATTCCGTCAGCCAGTCAGGAGGTCAGTGATGGACTTTTTTAGCATTAACAATGTGATGGTCAACATTCCTCTCGGCGAAGGCGGGTATGCGCTATCGTGGATTGAAGCCATTGGTACCGTATTTGGTCTGTTATGTATCTGGTGTGCCAGCCGGGAAAAAATCATCAATTACCTGTTTGGCTTGATTAACGTCACGCTGTTTGCCGCGATTTTCTTCCAGATTCAGCTCTATGCCAGCCTGCTGCTGCAGGTGTTTTTCTTCGCCGCTAACATTTACGGCTGGTATGCGTGGAGCCGGCAAAACGAGGCGCAGGAAGCTGCGCTCAAAGTACGTTGGCTTTCCCGCCAGCAAACCCTGGTACTGGGCGGCGTATGCGCGGTGGCGATAGTTCTGATGACGCTGTTTATCGACCCGGTGTTTTCAGCGCTCACCCGCATCATGATTGCCCTGCTGCAGACATTTGGTATGCAGGTCGCTATGCCTGACCTCCAGCCTGATGCTTTCCCGTTCTGGGATTCCACCATGCTGGTATTGTCGATTGCGGCCATGGTGCTGATGACGCGTAAATATGTTGAAAACTGGCTGCTATGGGTACTTATCGATGTTATTAGCGTGGTTATATACGCGGTGCAGGGCGTTTACGCCATGTCGCTTGAGTATGTCCTGCTGACGGCAATCGCGGTGATGGGATCCTACAGCTGGATCAAAAGTGCGCAGCGAAACGGCTATACACCGCTTGCCGCGACGGTCTCCTGATTGACCCGATTTTCTGGCTACCCGCAGAGGTAGCCAGTTACTCTTTCTCCCCCTCTTTCTGCTACAATCCACCTCCCCGTGTTTACAGATTGAGCAATCCTCTATGCGTTTGAACCCCGGACAACAACAAGCCGTCGAATTCGTCACCGGACCTTGCCTGGTGCTGGCGGGAGCTGGTTCCGGTAAGACACGTGTTATCACCAATAAAATCGCGCATCTGATTCGTGAATGTGGCTACCAGGCACGACATATTGCGGCCGTAACCTTTACCAATAAGGCTGCGCGCGAGATGAAAGAGCGCGTGGCGCAAACGCTGGGGCGTAAAGAAGCACGCGGGTTGATGATCTCCACTTTCCACACACTGGGACTGGATGTCATTAAGCGCGAATATGCGGCGCTGGGGATGAAGTCGAACTTCTCGTTGTTTGACGATACCGACCAGGTGGCCCTGCTTAAGGAACTGACCGAAGGGCTAATTGAAGACGACAAGCTTATTCTCCAACAGTTGATCTCGACGATCTCCAACTGGAAAAACGATCTGATGACCCCGGCGCAGGCTGCAGCCAGCGCGAAGGGCGAACGCGATCGTATTTTTGCCCACTGCTACGGTTTGTATGACGCCCATATGAAGGCGTGTAACGTTCTCGATTTTGACGATCTGATCCTGCTCCCGACGCTGCTGCTTCAGCGCAATGAAGAAGTGCGCGAGCGCTGGCAGAATAAAATCCGCTATCTGCTGGTGGATGAATATCAGGACACCAACACCAGTCAGTACGAGCTGGTGAAGTTGCTGGTGGGGAAACGGGCACGCTTCACCGTCGTGGGCGATGACGATCAGTCGATCTACTCTTGGCGCGGCGCGCGTCCGCAGAACCTGGTGCTGCTGAGCAAAGACTTCCCGGACTTGCAGGTGGTTAAACTGGAGCAGAACTACCGCTCCTCCGGGCGCATTCTCAAGGCGGCGAATATTCTCATCGCTAATAACCCGCATGTGTTTGAAAAGCGACTCTTTTCTGAGCTGGGCTATGGTGCGGAGCTTAAGGTATTGAGCGCCAATAATGAAGAGCATGAAGCGGAGCGCGTCACCGGTGAACTGATCGCCCATCACTTCGTCAATAAGACGCAGTATAAGGACTATGCAATTCTGTATCGCGGCAACCATCAGTCGCGGGTGTTTGAAAAATTCCTGATGCAGAACCGCATCCCGTACAAAATTTCCGGCGGTACCTCGTTCTTCTCTCGTCCGGAGATTAAAGACTTGCTGGCCTATCTACGCGTACTCAGCAACCCGGATGACGACAGCGCGTTCCTGCGCATCGTTAATACGCCGAAGCGCGAGATTGGCCCGGCGACGCTGCAGAAATTGGGTGAATGGGCGATGACGCGTAATAAAAGCCTGTTTACCGCCAGTTTTGACATGGGCCTGAGCTCGACGCTGACCGGACGCGGATATGATTCACTGACCCGTTTTACGCACTGGTTGGGTGAAATTCAGCGCCTGGCAGAGCGTGAGCCCGTTGCGGCCGTGCGCGATCTTATCCACGGCATTGATTACGAGTCCTGGCTGTATGAAACCTCGCCGAATCCGAAAGCGGCAGAAATGCGCATGAAGAACGTCAACACGCTGTTTAGCTGGATGACAGAGATGCTGGAAGGCAGCGAGCTGGAAGAGCCAATGACCCTGACCCAGGTGGTTACTCGTTTTACCCTGCGTGACATGATGGAGCGCGGAGAGAGCGAAGAAGAACTGGATCAGGTGCAGTTGATGACGCTGCATGCTTCGAAAGGGCTGGAGTTCCCGTACGTGTTTATGGTGGGAATGGAAGAGGGATTTTTGCCGCACCAGAGCAGCATTGATGAAGACAATATCGATGAAGAGCGTCGTCTGGCTTACGTAGGGATTACCCGCGCACAGAAAGAGCTCATCTTTACCCTGTGCAAAGAACGCCGTCAGTACGGTGAGCTGGTACGCCCGGAACCGAGCCGTTTCCTGTTAGAACTGCCACAGGATGACGTTATCTGGGAACAGGAGCGTAAAGTGGTAAGCGCTGAGGAACGGATGCAAAAAGGGCAGGCCAGTATTGCCAATATTCGGGCGATGATGGCAAAGGCGAAAGCGAAGCCGTAGGCCGGATAAGCGCAAGCGCCTTCCGGCAAATCAACGATTAACGTACTTCCAGCGGCCAGTGGACATAGCTTTGCCACTCGCTTTCCTGATCGATGAGCTCTTTACCTAGCGGGTGATGTTCCAGCCAGCCTTCAGGCAGTATGACCGTCAAGTGCTCATCTCTTGCATCCAGCTGAATTTCCGGCACCAAATCATCGCGGCGACGGCTGGCGAAAATAATCGCCAGACGCAGCAAACGGCAAAGGTGCTCCGCGATGCGCGGTGGCACGGCGTTTTGCTGATGGAGCGAAGAGAGATCGACCGGATTGGTCTGGTTGAGTAACAACGTGGCTAACAGTTTTTTCTGCGCCGGCGTAAAACCTGGAAGATCGAGATTGCGCACCAGATAAGCCGCATGCTGTGGTGCCTGTTTAAAATCAACGCTCAACCCAATTTCATGCAGTTGGCAGGCGCTAATCAGCAGTTCGCGGCTAATTGCTTCCAGATGCCACTTATTTTCGACTTGATCGAGGAATTTGGTTGCTAACATGGCAACGCGATGCGCTTGTTCTGTATCGACCATGAATCGACGCTGAATATTACGTAACGTGCGGCTGCGAATATCCTGATCCACCGCCAGATGTAGCATGCCATAGACCAGCCCTTCGCGTAATGCGCCGCCAGCAAGGGTCATGCACTGAATATTCAGTTCGGTGAAAATGGCAATCAGGATCGCCAGCCCGCTGGGGAAAACCAGCGCACGTTCCAGCGTTAAGCCTTCAATTTCCAGCTCTTCCAGACGGCCACAATGAATGGCTCGCTGCTTTAGCTGCTGAAGTTTCGCCAGCGTGATACGCTCATCCATGCCTTGCGCCATCATGATTTCCTGCAACGCCTGGACGGTACCAGAAGCACCAACGCAGACTTTCCAGCCATGAAAACGCAGTTTGTCAGCGACCGGACGCAGCACTTCGCGCGCAGCCTGCTCGGCCTGGTCGAAGTTTTCCTGCGCCAGATTACGATCGGTAAAATACCGTTCGAGCCAGGTGACGCAGCCCATTGACAGGCTAAACAAGGAAGTCGTTTGTGCGCCGGAGCCGGTAACCAGTTCAGTGCTGGCGCCGCCAATATCAACGACCAGACGCTGATCGGCCCCGCCGGTAGTGTGGGCTACACCCTGATAAATCAGTCGTGCTTCTTCTTCGCCGCTAATGACCTGGACAGGACAGCCGAGGATATCTTGCGCTTTAGCGATAAACTCATCGGCATTTACGGCGATGCGTAATGTTGCCGTGGCGACCACGCGGATTTGCGGTTGAGGTATATCCTGCAGGCGTTCAGCAAACAGGCGAAGACATTGCCAACCGCGCTCCATCGCCTCTGTGGAGAGAACGTAGTCGCTATTGAGTCCAGCGGCCAGACGCACTTTGCGTTTAATACGCGTGAGCGTCTGGATGCTTCCCGCCACCTCGCGTACGACCAGCATATGAAAACTATTGGAGCCGAGATCGATTGCCGCATACAACGAGGTAGAGTTCATACACTTCATCCTTCAACCTGTATCTGTGTTGGCTGCGTTCTCTCACCCGAATCACTTACTTTAGTAAGCTCATCGGGATTCGTTTTCTTGCCGCCTTGATAAAGGCTGAATGATTTTGTGTATGGCATAACTTTTCTTAACCTGAACGACGACGATTACGCGGAGCGCCACCGGTACGACGTGGGCCATTACCTGTGCGCGGGCGCGTCAGGCGCAGCGGCTTCGGCAGATCGGTCATTAGCGCATCCGGGTTGTACTTGCTGACCGGAATCGAGTGGCCGATATAGGTCTCGATTGCAGGTAAATTCAGCGCGTATTCTTCGCAGGCGAGGCTGATAGAGTGACCGCTTGCGCCAGCACGACCCGTACGACCGATACGGTGAACGTAATCTTCACAGTCATCCGGCAGGTCATAGTTAAAGACGTGCGTTACGGCTGGGATATGCAGGCCACGCGCGGCCACGTCAGTCGCAACGAGAATGTCGAGATCGCCACGGGTGAACTCATCCAGGATACGCAGGCGTTTTTTCTGCGCCACGTCACCGGTCAACAGGCCGACGCGATGACCATCCGCAGCGAGGCTGCCCCAGATATCTTCACAACGATGCTTGGTGTTAGCAAAGACGATGGCGCGATCTGGCCACTCTTCTTCAATCAGCGTTTGCAATAAACGCATTTTTTCTTCGTTGGAAGGATAGAAGAGTTCTTCTTTAATGCGGTGACCTGTCTTCTGCTCTGGTTCGACTTCCACATACTCAGCGTTATTCATTTGTTCGAACGCCAGTTCGCGGACGCGATAAGAGAGGGTTGCAGAAAACAGCATGTTCAGACGTTGGGTGGTTGGCGGCATACGACGGAACAGCCAACGGATATCTTTAATAAAGCCCAGATCGTACATACGATCGGCTTCATCCAGCACCACGACCTGAATCGCGCCCAGGTTAATGTGGTTCTGCTTTGCATAGTCAATGAGACGACCGGTGGTGCCGATAAGAATATCGACGCCGCTTTCCAGCACTTTCAGCTGTTTGTCGTAACCGTCGCCGCCATAAGCCAGGCCTAATTTCAGACCGGTGGTCTGTGCCAGCGGCTCGGCATCAGCGTGGATTTGCACGGCTAACTCACGCGTTGGCGCCATAATTAACGCACGCGGTTGGTTCACCTTGCGATCGGCAATCGCGGGATGAGAGAGAAGATAATGAAACGTTGACGTCAGGAACGCCATCGTTTTTCCGGTACCGGTTTGCGCCTGCCCTGCAACATCACGACCTGCCAGCGTTAGCGGCAGCGCGAGGGCCTGAATGGGCGTGCAGTTATGAAACCCTTTATTTTCAAGGGCTTCTATCACCTTTGGGTGCAGGGCGAAGTCGGAAAACTTCTGTTCTGTTAAATGTGTTTTGCTCATAGTGTGGTAGAATATCAGCTTACTATTGCTTTACGAAAGCGTATCCGGTGAAATAAAGTCAACCTTTAGTTGGTTAATGCTACACCAACAGCCTACACCAACACGCCAGGCTTATTCCTGTGGAGTTATATATGAGCGATAAAATTATTCACCTGACTGACGACAGTTTTGACACGGATGTACTCAAAGCGGACGGAGCGATCCTTGTTGATTTCTGGGCAGAGTGGTGCGGTCCGTGCAAAATGATCGCTCCGATTCTGGATGAAATCGCTGACGAATATCAGGGCAAACTGACGGTTGCTAAACTGAACATTGACCAAAACCCAGGCACCGCGCCGAAGTATGGTATTCGTGGTATCCCGACCCTGCTGTTGTTTAAAAACGGCGAAGTAGCGGCGACTAAAGTCGGCGCACTGTCCAAAGGTCAGTTGAAAGAATTCCTCGACGCGAATTTGGCGTAAGGAAGTCTCATGATCGGGCGACCATACTTCGAATTGATTCGGATGACTGGACGCCCGACTTGAGTCGTGCTAAGTTAGTGTTGACTTCGTATTAAACATACCTTATTAAGTTTGAATCTGGTTATATCCCATACTTCCCGTAGTTTCTCGCGCGAGAAGTGGACAGATTCAGGGCCTTATCACTCAATCCGTCTTGTCGTTTCAGTTCTGCGTACTTTCCTGTGACCAGACAGCGAACAGACATGAGTCGATGGCCGTAAACAGGCATGGATGACCCTGCCATACCATTCACAACATTAAGTTCGAGATTTACCCCAAGTTTAAGAACTCACACCATTATGAATCTTACCGAATTAAAGAATACGCCGGTTTCTGAGCTGATCACTCTCGGCGAAAATATGGGCCTTGAAAACCTGGCTCGTATGCGCAAGCAGGACATTATTTTTGCCATCCTGAAGCAGCACGCAAAGAGTGGCGAGGATATCTTTGGTGACGGTGTGCTGGAGATATTGCAGGACGGATTTGGTTTCCTCCGCTCTGCAGACAGCTCCTACCTCGCCGGTCCTGATGACATCTACGTTTCTCCCAGCCAAATCCGCCGTTTCAACCTCCGCACTGGTGATACCATTTCTGGTAAGATTCGCCCGCCGAAAGAAGGTGAACGCTACTTTGCGCTGTTGAAAGTTAACGAAGTTAACTACGACAAACCAGAAAACGCCCGTAACAAAATCCTCTTTGAGAACTTAACCCCGCTGCACGCAAACTCACGTCTGCGTATGGAACGTGGTAATGGTTCTACTGAAGACTTAACGGCGCGCGTACTGGATCTGGCATCGCCGATCGGTCGTGGTCAGCGCGGTCTGATCGTTGCTCCGCCGAAAGCGGGTAAAACCATGCTGCTGCAGAACATCGCGCAGAGCATTGCTTACAATCATCCAGACTGTGTGCTGATGGTGCTGCTGATTGACGAACGTCCGGAAGAAGTAACCGAGATGCAGCGTCTGGTGAAAGGTGAAGTTGTTGCGTCTACTTTTGACGAACCCGCCTCTCGTCACGTTCAGGTTGCGGAAATGGTCATCGAGAAGGCGAAGCGTCTGGTTGAACACAAGAAAGACGTTATCATTCTGCTTGACTCCATCACCCGTCTGGCGCGTGCTTATAACACCGTAGTTCCGGCTTCCGGTAAAGTTCTGACTGGTGGTGTGGACGCTAACGCCCTGCACCGTCCGAAACGTTTCTTCGGTGCTGCGCGTAACGTGGAAGAGGGCGGCAGCCTGACCATCATCGCGACTGCGCTGATCGATACCGGCTCTAAAATGGATGAAGTTATCTACGAAGAGTTTAAAGGTACCGGCAACATGGAACTGCACCTCTCTCGTAAGATTGCTGAAAAACGCGTCTTCCCGGCTATCGACTACAACCGTTCCGGTACCCGTAAAGAAGAGCTGCTCACCACCCAGGAAGAGCTGCAGAAAATGTGGATCCTGCGCAAAATTATCCATCCGATGGGTGAAATCGACGCGATGGAATTCCTCATTAATAAGCTGGCGATGACCAAGACCAACGACGACTTCTTCGATATGATGAAGCGTTCCTGATTCTGGCATCATCTGAAAACGCCACGTTTTTACGTGGCGTTTTGCTTTTACGATTCATCCTAATGTTTGGTCAGATAAAATTGTCAATATTATCGGCGTCATGGATTGTCACAATGTGCGGCATGACCTACAAGAGGTAGGAAGTGTAATGTTTTAGCTGCTCTCTTCAAGGGGGCGTCTTAACGCATTATACTTTAAGGAAATGATATATGCTGAGAACACATACACTGTGAATCTACTCGCTGCTTTCTCTGAGCTAGTTAGTATTTTTTTATTCACAACCATTTTTATTTTTTTGGCGCGAAAAGTAGCCATAAAAATAGGTTTAGTGGATAAGCCAAACTTCCGCAAACGTCACCAAGGGATTATTCCTTTAGTGGGCGGGATTTCTGTGTTTGCAGGGATCAATTTTATGTTTGGTCTTTCGGATTATTACATTCCCCATGCCTCGTTATACCTCTTTTGTGCAAGTGTGCTGGTGTTTGTTGGCGCGCTTGACGATCGTTTTGATATCAGCGTAAAAATTCGGGCAGTCGTTCAGGCGGCGATTGCTATTGTGATGATGGTAAAAGGTGAGCTTTACCTAAGTAGCCTGGGGTATATTTTTGGCCCGTGGGAGTTGTTGTTGGGTCCCTTTGGTTATTTTCTCACCCTTTTTGCCGTCTGGGCGGCGATTAACGCCTTTAATATGGTTGATGGCATTGATGGCTTGTTAGGCGGGCTATCCAGCGTCTCATTCGCCGCGATGGGGTTTATCCTGTGGTTCGATGGTCAGACAAGCCTGGCTATCTGGTGTTTTGCCATGATTGCCGCCATCCTGCCTTACATCATGCTGAATCTGGGCATTCTTGGACGCCGCTATAAAGTCTTTATGGGCGATGCGGGGAGTACGCTGATTGGCTTTACAGTCATTTGGATCCTGCTGGAGACCACACAAGGTGCAACACACCCTATTAGCCCGGTCACTGCACTGTGGATTATCGCCATTCCGTTAATGGATATGGTGGCGATTATGTATCGTCGTTTACGTAAAGGCATGAGTCCTTTCTCTGCAGATCGCCAGCATATTCATCATTTAGTGATGCGCGCAGGGTTTACTTCCCGACAGGCATTTGTTCTGATCACGCTGGCTGCAGCGATTCTGGCCTCTATCGGCGTACTGGCTGAATATTTTCGTTTAGTCCCTGAATGGGCCATGTTGGTGCTCTTTTTACTGGCATTCGGTCTTTACGGTTACTGTATTAAGCGGGCATGGAAGGTGGCGAGATTTATTAAGCGTGTTAAGCGCAGGCTGCGAAGGCACCGCGAAGGCAAACCAAACTTAACCAAGTGAATTGAGGATGCGATGACACAACCATTACCGGGGGAACACGCCGTGAGCGCAGAAAATGAACTGGATATCCGTGGGTTGTTTCGTGCCTTATGGGCAGGGAAAGTGTGGATTATTGGTATCGCGCTTGCCTTTGCGATAGTCGCTCTCGCCTATACATTTTTTGCACGTCAGGAGTGGAGTGCTACGGCGATTTCAGACAAGCCAACGGTTAATATGTTGGGCGGTTACTACTCTCAACAGCAGTTTTTGCGTAACCTGGATATTAAGGCCAGCCTCGCATCTGCGGACCAGCCGTCGGTAATGGACGAAGCCTATAAAGAATTCATCATGCAGCTCGCCTCCTGGGATACGCGTCGTGAATTCTGGCAGCAGACTGATTACTATAAGCAGCGTATGGTGGGTAACAGTAAAGCCGATGCGGCGATGCTGGATGAACTGATTGGTAACATCCAGTTTATGCCTGGCGATGCGTTACGTAATACCAATGACAGTGTGAAGCTGATTGCGGAGACGGCTCCTGATGCCAACAATCTACTGCGTCAGTACGTCGCCTTTGCCAGTCAGCGCGCGGCGCATCATCTGAACGAAGAGTTAAAAGGGGCCTGGGCTGCACGCACTGTGCAGATGAAGGCGCAGGTTAAACGCCAGGAAGAAGTTGCGAAATCACTATTCTCCCGCCGTGTTCACAACATTGAGCAGGCACTCAAAATTGCCGAACAGCATAACATTTCGCGTACCTCCACTGATGTTCCTGCTGATGAGTTGCCGGATTCTGAACTGTTCTTACTTGGACGTCCTATGCTGCAGGCGCGACTTGAAAACTTGCAGTCTGTTGGTCCGGACTTTGATCTGGACTACTTCCAAAACCGAGCCATGCTGAACACACTGAACGTTGGGCCAACTCTGGATCCGCGTTTTCAGACCTATCGTTATCTGCGTACGCCGGAAGAGCCGGTAAAACGTGACAGCCCTCGCCGTGCCTTCCTGATGATTATGTGGAGCATTGTTGGGGCTCTGATTGGTGCTGGCGTCGCGTTAACCCGTCGCCGCGCGATTTAGCAATACCGTTGCAGTGAGGGGCTGGGCCCTTACTGCCAATCCGAAGAGAATCGATGTGAAAGTACTGACTGTATTTGGCACGCGACCGGAGGCTATAAAAATGGCACCTCTGGTTCATGCGTTGGCAAAAGATCCTGATTTTGAGGCAAAAGTTTGCGTCACAGCGCAGCATCGGGAGATGCTCGATCAGGTGTTGAACCTCTTTTCCATAGTACCTGACTACGATCTCAATATTATGCAGCCAGGTCAGGGGCTAACAGAAATTACCTGCCGAATTCTTGAAGGGTTAAAGCCAATTCTGGCTGATTTCAAACCTGATGTGGTGCTGGTTCACGGTGATACCACGACCACTATTGCTACCAGTTTGGCTGCGTTCTATCAGCGCATCCCGGTGGGGCATGTCGAGGCGGGGTTACGTACTGGCGATCTTTACTCTCCCTGGCCGGAAGAGGCGAACCGTACGCTTACCGGGCGTCTGGCTATGTATCATTTTGCGCCGACAGAAAACTCGCGGCAGAATTTGTTACGGGAAGCTATTCCTGATAATCGTATTTTCGTCACCGGCAATACGGTTATTGATGCGTTGATCTGGGTACGCGACCGCGTACTGGCGAGTGATGCATTGCGGGCTGAACTGGCAGAACATTACCCTTTCCTCGACGCTAATAAAAAGATGATACTGGTGACCGGTCATCGTCGGGAAAGCTTCGGTCGCGGCTTTGAAAACATTTGCCACGCGCTGGCGGAAATTGCCGCGGCTAATCAGAATGTGCAGATTGTCTATCCGGTACACCTGAATCCTAACGTCAGCGAGCCGGTCAACCGCATCCTGGGGCACGTTGAAAACGTGATTCTGATTGAACCGCAGGACTACATGCCGTTTGTCTGGCTGATGAATCACGCCTGGCTGATCCTGACCGATTCCGGCGGGATTCAGGAAGAAGCCCCATCCCTGGGGAAACCTGTGCTGGTGATGCGTGAAACAACGGAACGGCCTGAAGCTATTACCGCAGGCACTGTACGCCTGGTGGGGACTGACCCCCAGCGTATCGTAGAAGAGGTCACGCGTTTGCTGCATGACGACAATGAATATCAGACCATGAGCCGTGCCCATAACCCATATGGTGACGGGCTGGCGTGTGGCCGCATTTTACACGCGTTAAAAAATAATCGGGTATCGCTATGAGTTTTACGACCATTTCTGTCATTGGGCTGGGTTATATCGGACTGCCAACGGCGGCTGCCTTTGCTTCCCGTCAAAAACATGTAATTGGCGTAGATGTAAATCAACATGCAGTGGATACCATTAATCGCGGCGAAATTCACATCGTTGAGCCCGATCTGGCCGCTGTAGTGAAAACGGCGGTCGAAAACGGATTTCTTCGTGCAACCACCACTCCCGTAGACGCTGATGCGTATCTGATTGCTGTGCCTACCCCGTTCAAGGGAGAGCATGAACCCGATATGGTCTACGTTGAAGCTGCGGCGAAGTCTCTTGCGCCGGTGCTGAAAAAAGGCGCATTAGTGATACTTGAATCGACTTCACCGGTCGGGGCAACTGAACAGATGGCCGCATGGCTTGCAGAAATGCGGCCTGATCTGACTTTCCCGCAGCAGGTCGGTGAAGAGGCCGATGTGAATATTGCGTATTGTCCGGAGCGCGTGCTGCCAGGCCAGGTCATGGTCGAACTGATTAAAAACGACCGCGTGATCGGCGGGATGACCGCCGTCTGCTCCGCGCGTGCCAGTGAGTTGTATAACATCTTCCTTGAGGGCGAATGTGTCGTGACCAACGCCCGCACCGCGGAAATGTGCAAGCTGACTGAGAATAGCTTCCGCGACGTTAATATCGCCTTTGCGAATGAATTATCGCTAATTTGCGCCGATCAGGGGATTAACGTCTGGGAACTGATTCGCCTGGCAAACCGTCATCCGCGAGTCAATATTCTGCAACCAGGACCTGGCGTTGGTGGACACTGTATCGCGGTCGATCCGTGGTTTATCGTGGCACAGAACCCGCAGCAGGCGAAACTGATCCGTACCGCACGCGAAGTTAATGATGGTAAGCCTCATTGGGTCGTCGAGCGGGTAAAAGCCGCTGTGGCCGACTGTCTGGCAGATACCAACAAACGGGCCAGTGAAGTGAAAATCGCCTGCTTTGGTTTGGCTTTTAAACCGAATATTGATGATTTACGTGAAAGCCCGGCGATGGGAATTGCGCAGAGTATCGCGCATTGGCACAAAGGTGAAATGCTGGTGGTGGAACCGAATATCCATCAACTGCCGAAAAAACTGGACGGCATTTGCCAACTGGCGACATTGGACGATGCGCTGGCAAGCGCCGATGTGCTGGTCATGCTGGTCGACCATAATGAATTTAAAGCCATTAAAGGCGATGCGGTTCTTCAGCAGTACATCGTTGATACCAAAGGGGTCTGGCGCTAATGAAACGAATTCTGGTTACCGGTGGCGCGGGGTTTATCGGCTCGGCGGTTGTACGCCATATTATTCAAGAGACCCAGGATGCGGTGGTTGTGGTCGATAAGCTGACCTATGCCGGAAACCTGATGTCGCTGACGCCGGTTGCACAGAATGACCGTTTTGCCTTTGAGAAAGTGGATATCTGCGATCGGGCATCGCTCGACAAGGTGTTTCAACACTACCAGCCAGACTGCGTGATGCATCTGGCGGCAGAAAGCCATGTCGATCGCTCCATTGATGGTCCGGCTGCTTTTATCGAAACCAACATTGTGGGCACCTACACGCTGTTGGAAGCGGCACGCGCTTACTGGAGTGCATTGGCCAGCGAGAAAAAATCGGCGTTTCGCTTCCACCATATCTCAACTGATGAGGTGTATGGCGATCTCCATTCGACAGATGATTTCTTTACTGAAAGCACGCCTTATGCGCCGAGTAGCCCTTATTCCGCGTCGAAAGCCAGCAGCGATCATCTGGTACGCGCGTGGTTGCGAACCTATGGCCTGCCAACGCTCATTACCAACTGCTCTAACAACTATGGCCCCTACCATTTCCCGGAAAAACTCATCCCGCTGATGATCCTCAACGCATTGGCTGGGAAACCGCTGCCGGTATACGGCAATGGGCAACAGATCCGCGACTGGTTGTATGTAGAAGATCATGCCAGGGCGCTCTATTGCGTGGCGACAACGGGCGCGATTGGGGAAACCTATAATATTGGTGGTCACAATGAGCGTAAAAACCTGGACGTTGTCGAAACGGTTTGCAGCCTGTTGGAAGAGCTGGCGCCGCAAAAACCACAAGGCATTGCACAGTACCGAGACTTGATCACTTTTGTTGACGATCGCCCGGGTCATGATGTGCGGTATGCCATTGACGCGTCGAAAATTGCGCGTGAATTAGGCTGGATACCGCAGGAAACGTTTGAAAGCGGAATGCGCAAAACCGTGCAGTGGTATCTGGATAATCAGGCATGGTGGAAACCCGTGCAGGATGGCAGCTATCAGGGTGAACGTTTAGGTCTGAAGGGCTAACAGCCTGGTTTTGGCTCCCGGAGGAGACAACGCATGAAAGGTATCATTCTGGCGGGCGGTTCAGGTACTCGCCTGTATCCCATTACGCGTGGCGTATCGAAGCAGCTATTGCCTATTTACGATAAGCCGATGATTTACTACCCGCTATCAGTGCTAATGCTGGCGGGGATTCGCGAAATTCTGATTATTACCACGCCGGAAGATAAAGGTTATTTCCAGCGTTTGTTAGGCGATGGCTCTGAG
Organism: Citrobacter sp. W9; assembly: GCF_026719375.1. Taxonomy (NCBI): domain Bacteria; kingdom Pseudomonadati; phylum Pseudomonadota; class Gammaproteobacteria; order Enterobacterales; family Enterobacteriaceae; genus Citrobacter; species Citrobacter sp. W9. The sequence goes on from NZ_JAPPTE010000019.1 coordinate 30,808, forward strand.
TTCGGCATTGAATTGCACTATGCCGAGCAACCCAGCCCGGATGGATTAGCGCAGGCATTTATCATTGGTGAAACGTTCCTTAACGGTGAACCGTCATGTCTGGTATTAGGGGATAATATCTTCTTTGGTCAGGGCTTCAGTCCAAAACTACGTCATGTAGCCGCTCGCACAGAAGGTGCGACGGTGTTTGGTTACCAGGTCATGGATCCTGAACGTTTTGGTGTTGTGGAGTTTGACGACAATTTTCGCGCTATCTCTCTGGAAGAGAAGCCGAAAGCACCGAAATCTAACTGGGCGGTAACAGGGCTCTATTTCTATGACAGTAAAGTGGTGGAATACGCAAAACGCGTGAAACCTTCTGAGCGTGGAGAACTGGAGATTACGTCGATCAACCAGATGTATCTTGATGATGGGCATCTGACGGTGGAATTGCTTGGACGTGGCTTTGCCTGGCTGGATACCGGTACGCATGACAGTCTGATCGAAGCGAGTACTTTTGTGCAGACGGTAGAAAAACGTCAGGGTTTTAAAATAGCCTGTCTGGAAGAGATCGCCTGGCGTAACGGTTGGCTGGATGATGAAGGCGTGAAACGTGCCGCCAGCTCGCTGGCTAAAACGGGCTATGGCCAATATTTGCTGGAGCTGCTCCGTGCTCGTCCGCGCCAGTATTGAGCCGCTTAGCTGGGAAAATACGTTTTTTGGCGTGAATAGCGCCATTATACGTTTTGACCAACACGCGCCGGTTCTGACGGTGGATGCGTTACGTCCCTGGTCGCGGGTACAGGCAAAAATTGCTGCCGCAAATACCCATGAATTGGATGCCTTGCAGCGGTTGGGTTTCTCACTGGTCGAAGGCGAAGTGGATTTTGTACTGCCAGTGACGTGTGCCAGCGGCAACTCTGACGCGCAGATCGCGCAAACTACGGATATCCCGGCATTACGCTGCCTGGCAGAACAGGCATTCGCGCAAAGCCGTTTTCGCGCCCCGTGGTATGCCGCAGATGCCAGTTCGCGTTTTTATGCGCAGTGGATTGAAAATGCGGTGCTGGGGACGTTCGATCATCAATGCCTCGTTTTACGCACGCCGACAGGTGAAATTCGTGGTTATGTCTCGCTGCGCGAACTGAATGCGACCGAGGCGCGAATAGGCCTACTGGCTGGGCGTGGTGCGGGTGAAGAACTAATGCTGGCTGCGCTTTGCTGGGCGCAGGCCCGCGGTAAAACAATATTGCGCGTGGCAACCCAAATGGGTAACACCGCCGCGCTTAAACGTTACATACACAGTGGTGCGAATGTGGAAAGCACCGCGTATTGGTTATACAGGTGACACGATGATTCCATTTAATGCACCGCCGGTGGTGGGAACTGAACTCGATTACATGCAGTCTGCGATGAACAGCGGCAAACTGTGTGGCGACGGCGGCTTTACCCGTCGCTGTCAGCAGTGGCTGGAGCAGCATTTTGGCAGCGAGAAAGTTCTGTTGACGCCATCTTGTACCGCATCGCTTGAGATGGCGGCATTGCTGTTGGACATTCAGCCCGGCGATGAAATCATCATGCCGAGCTACACATTTGTCTCCACGGCTAACGCATTCGTTTTACGCGGGGCGAAAATCGTCTTTGTTGATATCCGTCCGGATACCATGAACATTGACGAAACGCTGATTGAAGCGGCGATCACCGACAAAACCCGCGCTATTGTGCCGGTACATTACGCGGGCGTGGCCTGCGAAATGGATACCATTATGGCGCTGGCCAGCAAACATAACCTGTATGTGGTCGAAGATGCGGCTCAGGGCGTGATGTCGACCTACAAAGGCCGGGCGCTGGGGACAATTGGTCACATCGGCTGCTTTAGCTTCCATGAGACTAAAAACTATACCGCAGGCGGTGAAGGCGGCGCGACGCTGATCAATGATAAAAAATTAGTCGAACGTGCGGAGATTATTCGTGAAAAAGGGACAAACCGTAGTCAATTTTTCCGTGGCCAGGTAGATAAGTATACCTGGCGCGATATCGGCTCCAGCTATCTGATGTCCGATCTGCAGGCTGCCTATTTGTGGGCGCAACTGGAAGCGGCCGACCGTATTAACCAGCAGCGTCTGGCGCTGTGGCAGAATTACTATGATGCCCTCGAACCGCTGGCGCGTGCCGGACGTATTGAGCTGCCTGCTGTCCCGGAAAACTGCGTGCAGAATGCCCATATGTTTTATATCAAGCTGCGCGATATCGACGATCGCACCGCGTTGATTAATTTCCTCAAAGAAGCCGAAATTATGGCGGTGTTCCACTATATTCCGCTGCATGATTGCCCGGCTGGCGATAAATTTGGCGAGTTTGCCGGTGTTGATCGTTACACCACCAAAGAGAGCGAGCGTCTGCTGCGTTTACCGCTGTTCTATAACCTGTCACCGGTTAACCAGCGAACGGTAATCTCGACCTTACTCAATTACTTCTCCTGATATGTCGCTTGCTAAAGCGTCCTTATGGACGGCGGCCAGTACGCTGGTAAAAATTGGGGCGGGTTTGCTGGTGGTGAAACTATTGGCCGTCTCCTTTGGCCCGGCAGGTGTGGGTCAGGCGGGTAATTTTCGCCAAATGGTCACCGTGCTGGGCGTGTTGGCGGGAGCTGGCATTTTCAACGGCGTCACGAAATACGTTGCGCAGCACCATGACGATCCGGCCCGACTCCGTAAGGTGGTCGGTACATCTTCCGCAATGGTGCTGGGATTCTCTACGCTGATGGCGGCGGTTTTTCTGCTGGCGGCCGCGCCGATCAGTCAGGGGTTGTTTGGCCATACGCATTATCAGGGGCTGGTTCGACTGGTTGCGCTGGTGCAGATGGGTATCGCCTGGGCGAACCTGCTACTGGCGCTAATGAAAGGCTTCCGCGATGCGGCAGGCAACGCGCTGTCGCTGATTGTGGGTAGCCTGGTTGGCGTAGTGGCTTACTATGGCTGCTATCGCCTGGGGGGCTATGAAGGCGCCTTGCTGGGTCTGGCCCTGGTGCCTGCGCTGGTCGTTATCCCTGCCATTATTATGCTGCTTAAGCGTGGAACTATTCCGCTGCATTACCTGAAACCCTCGTGGGACAATGGTCTGGCAGGTCAGTTAAGCAAGTTTACGCTGATGGCGGTGATTACCTCTGTAACGCTGCCTGTGGCATACGTGATGATGCGAAACCTGCTGGCGGCACAGTACAGCTGGGATGATGTGGGGATCTGGCAGGGGGTCAGCAGTATCTCCGATGCGTATCTGCAATTTATTACCGCCTCATTCAGTGTTTACTTGCTGCCGACGTTGTCGCGGCTGACAGAAAAGCATGACATTACCCGCGAGGTCATTAAGTCGCTGAAGTTCGTGCTGCCGGCGGTTGCCGCCGCGAGCTTTACGGTTTGGCTATTGCGTGATTTTGCGATCTGGCTGCTCTTTTCCGCAAAATTTACCGCCATGCGCGACCTGTTTGCCTGGCAACTGGTCGGCGATGTACTGAAAGTTGGCGCCTACGTTTTTGGTTATCTGGTGATCGCGAAAGCGTCGCTGCGGTTTTATATTTTGGCTGAAATTAGCCAGTTCATGTTATTGACGGCGTTTGCCCACTGGCTGATCCCGGCACACGGTGCTCTGGGCGCAGCGCAGGCGTATATGGCAACATACATCGTCTATTTTTCTCTTTGTTGTGGCGTGTTTTTACTCTGGCGTAGGCGGGCATGACTGTACTGATTCACGTTCTGGGATCGGATATCCCTCACCATAACCACACCGTGCTGCGGTTTTTTAACGATTCGCTGGCTGCGACGAGCGAGCACGCGTGCACGTTTATGGTTGCAGGCCAGGATGCTGGGTTCAGTGAGAGCTGCCCGGCGTTATCGCTGAGTTTCTACGACGGAAAAAAGGCGCTGGCCCAGGCGGTTATTGCGAAGGCGAAAGCGGATCGCCAACAGCGCTTCTTCTTTCATGGTCAGTTCAACACCAGCCTGTGGCTGGCGCTGCTGAGTGGGGGAATTAAACCGGAGCAGTTTTACTGGCACATCTGGGGCGCGGATTTATATGAAGTTTCCAGTGGGCTGAAATTCCGCCTGTTTTACCCGATTCGTCGCATGGCGCAGAATCGCGTGGGCTGCGTGTTTGCTACGCGAGGCGATTTACGTTATTTCGCCGGGCAGCATCCGCACGTTCGCGGCGAACTGCTCTATTTCCCAACGCGGATGGATCCCTCGCTCAATAATATGAGCAGTGAAAGCCAGCGCAGCGGTAAGATGACGGTGTTGGTTGGCAACTCTGGCGATCGCAGCAATGAGCATATTGCCGCGCTACGTGCTGTTCACCAGCAGTTTGGTGACACGGTGAATGTGATAGTGCCAATGGGGTATCCGGCCAATAATACGGCCTATATCGACGAGGTTCGTCAGGCGGGTCTGGCATTATTTAGCGCGGATAATTTGCAAATATTGAGTGAAAAACTGGAGTTTGATGCCTATCTGGCACTATTGCGTCAGTGCGATCTGGGCTACTTTATTTTTGCTCGTCAGCAAGGGATCGGCACCTTATGTTTGTTGATCCAGGCCGGTATCCCGTGCGTACTCAACCGTGAAAATCCTTTCTGGCAGGATATGGCAGAGCAAAATATCCCGGTTCTGTTTACGACAGATCAACTCAATGAAGGTCTCGTACGCGAAGCGCAGCGGCAACTGGCGTTGGTAGATAAAAATACGATCACCTTCTTTAGTCCGAATTATCTGCAGCCGTGGCATAACGCGCTGCGCATTGCTTCAGGAGAAACTAAATGAGCCTGATGCAATTCAGCGGGCTGCTGGTGGTCTGGCTGCTCTCCACTTTGTTTATCGCCACGCTGACCTGGTTTGAATTTCGCCGCGTGCGTTTTAACTTCAACGTCTTTTTCTCGTTGCTGTTTTTGCTAACGTTCTTCTTCGGATTCCCGCTGACCAGCATCCTGGTGTTTCGTTTTGATGTGGCGGTAGCGCCCCCGGAGATCCTGCTGCAGGCTTTGCTGTCAGCCGCTTGCTTCTATGCCGTTTACTACGTGACGTATAAAACGCGTTTACGTAAGCGCGTAGAGGATAAGCCGCGCAGGCCGCTATTTACCATTAATCGCGTTGAAGCCCATTTAACCTGGGTTATTCTGATGGCGATTGCGTTGGTGAGCGTGGGCGTCTTCTTTATGCACAATGGGTTCCTGCTGTTCAGACTGCAATCCTACAGCCAGATTTTTTCCAGTGAAGTCTCTGGCGTGGCGTTAAAGCGCTTCTTCTACTTCTTCATTCCGGCGATGCTGGTGGTCTACTTTCTGCGTCAGGACAGCAAAGCGTGGCTGTTCTTCCTGGTAAGCACCGTCGCGTTTGGCTTGTTGACCTATATGATTGTCGGCGGAACGCGCGCCAATATTATTATCGCGTTTGCCATCTTCCTGTTTATCGGCATTATTCGCGGTTGGATTTCGCTGTGGATGCTGGCCGCAGCAGGCGTGTTGGGCATCGTCGGTATGTTCTGGCTGGCGCTGAAACGCTACGGGATGAACGTGAGCGGTGACGAGGCGTTCTATACGTTCCTGTACCTGACGCGTGATACTTTCTCGCCGTGGGAAAACCTGGCGCTGTTGCTGCAGAACTACCACAATATTGAGTTCCAGGGGCTGGCGCCGATCGTCCGTGATTTCTACGTCTTTATCCCCACCTGGCTGTGGCCTGGGCGGCCGAGTATCGTTCTCAACTCCGCGAACTACTTTACCTGGGAAGTGTTGAACAACCACTCGGGGCTGGCGATTTCACCCACGTTAATTGGTTCGCTGGTGGTGATGGGCGGGGCGCTGTTTATACCGTTAGGCGCGATTGTCGTCGGGTTAATCATTAAATGGTTCGACTGGCTATATGAATTAGGTAACCGCGAAACCAATCGCTACAAGGCGGCCATTTTGCACAGTTTCTGTTTTGGCGCCATTTTCAATATGATCGTTTTGGCACGTGAAGGACTGGATTCGTTTGTCTCGCGAGTGGTCTTTTTCCTCGTGATTTTTGGCGTTTGTCTGCTGGTGGCAAAACTGCTGTTCTGGCTATTCGATAGCGCGGGACTTATCCATAAACGAATTAAATCGCTGCCCCGGACACAGATTGAAGGATCGTAATGACGGATAACACAACTGCGCCACTCTATTCGCTGCGCGGACTACAACTGATTGGCTGGCGCGATATGCAACACGCGCTAAATTACCTGTTTGCCGAAGGACGCCTCAGGCCTGGGACGCTGGTGGCTATCAATGCCGAGAAAATGCTGACGGCAGAAGATAACCCTGAAGTACGGGATCTGATTAACGCCGCTGAGTTCAAATATGCGGATGGTATTAGCGTGGTGCGTTCGGTGCGTAAAAAATTCCCGCAGGCTCAGATTTCACGCGTAGCGGGGGCCGATCTCTGGGAAGCGCTAATGGCGAGAGCCGGGCAGGAGGGAACGCCGGTTTTCCTGATTGGCGGCAAGCCTGAGGTTCTGGCGCAAACCGAAGCCAAATTGCGTGCGCAGTGGCATGTGAACATTGTGGGTAGCCAGGACGGTTATTTTACGCCGGAGCAGCGTCAGGCATTGTTTGAACGTATCCACGCCAGCGGTGCGCAAATTGTGACGGTAGCGATGGGATCGCCGAAACAAGAAATTTTTATGCGTGATTGCCGGAAGATCCACCCTGAAGCGCTGTATATGGGAGTAGGGGGGACCTACGATGTCTTTACCGGTCACGTTAAGCGTGCGCCTAAACTCTGGCAAAATCTGGGGCTGGAGTGGCTGTATCGCTTACTGTCACAGCCGAGCCGTATCACCCGTCAACTTCGTTTGTTGCGCTATCTCCGCTGGCACTATACCGGCAACCTCTGATGCTCTCTCCTCTGATAAGTAGCGTGATCTGCTAATCACGCTACTTATTCACAACATAATCGCTGCTTTCTCGCACAATCTATTCATTTTTTGAATGCTTTAATTGCCATTTAAGCGATTTTAGGAAACCATTCGCAACAATCATTACAGTGCCGTGGTGTTTTTGGCGCCAACCGTTAAGCGGTCGGTGCCGTATGGCCTGTTATGGAATAACAAGATGTACCCATAACGAGAACCGGTAATACCGGACAGCATGCAAACACATCAAGAGGATTTATGGCCGAGAACAAACCTGAGCTACAGCGTGGGCTGGAGGCTCGTCACATCGAATTAATTGCCCTTGGAGGCACTATTGGCGTCGGACTGTTTATGGGCGCCGCCAGTACCCTGAAATGGGCGGGGCCTTCGGTACTGCTGGCGTATATCGTCGCGGGGCTGTTCGTCTTTTTCATTATGCGTTCCATGGGGGAGATGTTATTCCTCGAGCCGGTTGCCGGTTCATTCGCGGTTTACGCGCACCGTTACATGAGCCCCTTCTTTGGCTATCTCACCGCCTGGTCATACTGGTTTATGTGGATGGCGGTAGGGATATCAGAGATTACCGCCATCGGGGTGTACGTACAGTTCTGGTTCCCGGAAATGGCGCAATGGATACCCGCCCTGATTGCTGTCGGGCTGGTTGCGCTGGCAAACCTCGCCGCGGTTCGCCTGTATGGTGAAATTGAATTCTGGTTTGCCATGATCAAAGTGACCACCATCATTGTGATGATCGTTATTGGGTTAGGGGTCATTTTCTTCGGCTTTGGCAATGGCGGTCAGGCGATTGGCTTTGGCAACCTGACCGAGCATGGCGGCTTTTTTGCCGGCGGCTGGAAGGGCTTTCTGACGGCATTGTGTATTGTCGTGGCTTCCTACCAGGGCGTAGAGCTGATCGGCATTACTGCGGGTGAGGCGAAGAACCCCCAGGTCACGCTGCGTAGCGCGGTGGGGAAGGTGCTGTGGCGTATCCTGATTTTCTATGTCGGCGCGATCTTTGTTATCGTCACTATTTTCCCGTGGAACGAGATTGGCAGCAACGGCAGCCCGTTTGTTCTCACCTTTGCCAAGATTGGTATTACCGCCGCGGCAGGGATTATTAACTTTGTGGTCCTGACGGCGGCGCTGTCTGGCTGTAACAGCGGCATGTACAGCTGTGGGCGTATGCTCTACGCGCTGGCAAAGAATCGCCAGCTACCAGCCGCTGTTGGAAAAGTCTCTCGCCATGGCGTGCCGGTTGCCGGTGTAGCGATTTCTATCGCGATCCTGCTGATTGGTTCGTGCCTGAACTACATCATTCCCAATCCGCAACGGGTGTTCGTTTATGTCTATAGTGCCAGTGTGTTGCCGGGGATGGTGCCGTGGTTTGTGATCCTGATAAGCCAGCTGCGTTTCCGTCAGGCGCATAAAGCGGCGATCGCCAGTCATCCTTTCCGCTCGATTCTGTTCCCGTGGGCGAATTATTTGACGATGGCGTTCCTGATTTGCGTATTAATCGGTATGTACTTTAATGAAGATACCCGAATGTCGCTGTTTGTTGGGATTATCTTCTTACTGGCTGTGACGCTCATTTATAAGGTTTTTGGTCTGAATCGTCATGGCACAGCCCATAAATTGCGGGAATAAGCGACAAAACGCACAAACCATGACCAAACGATAATTTATTTTAAAAAAGCACTAGACAGAAGACCGAGACCTCCGTAATATCCAGCCCCGCAACGGCGCTAAGCGCCCGTAGCTCAGCTGGATAGAGCGCTGCCCTCCGGAGGCAGAGGTCTCAGGTTCGAATCCTGTCGGGCGCACCATTTAGTTAGGTGCCGGAGCTGCGGTGGTTTTAATACCGCGTAAAAGATTTGCAGTGGTGGCTATAGCTCAGTTGGTAGAGCCCTGGATTGTGATTCCAGTTGTCGTGGGTTCGAATCCCATTAGCCACCCCATTAATTTAAAGTTGTGAAATGCGAAGGTGGCGGAATTGGTAGACGCGCTAGCTTCAGGTGTTAGTGTCCTTAGGATGTGGGGGTTCGAGTCCCCCCCCTCGCACCACGACTTAAAGAATTGAACTAAAAATTCAAAAAGCAGTAAAACGGCGAGTAGCGCAGCTTGGTAGCGCAACTGGTTTGGGACCAGTGGGTCGGAGGTTCGAATCCTCTCTCGCCGACCAATTTTGAACCCCGCTTCGGCGGGGTTTTTTGTTTTCTGATTTTCCCTCCTCAGCCTTTATTCCCGCGAATTACCTGATGTCTTAAAAAGTTCGAATCCATAGTTTTTGCAGTGCAATCGTGGCATGCGTTGTGCAATAATATACGGGTAGATGCTCATTCCATCTCTTATGTTCGCCATCAGGCCTCATAAACTCAGGAATGATGCAGAGCCGTTTACGGTGCTTATCGTCCACAGACAGATGTCGCTCATGCCTCATCAAACACCATGGACATAACGTTGAGTGAAGCACCCATTATGTTGTCATACAGACCTGTTTAACGCCTGCTCCTTACCGAGCGGGCGTTTTTTTATGCATATACACGTCATCCTTCAAGCTGCCTCTTTGTTGGCTACGTCTGCTCACCCCAGTCACTTACTTATGTAAGCTCTTGGGGATTCCCAGACTTGCCGCCTTGATGCATCTTGAATGATTTTGTGTATACAATTGCCCGGTAAGCGAAGCGCCACCGGGCAAGAGGGAATTACTGCGGGGGATTGTTGTTCTGCAGCGTCAACATCAGACCATCACGGCGCATGGTGGCGGCTTCTTCCGGCTGATGCAGCCTGTCCAGCGCGTCAGCAAGCCAGGCGTAGTCGTAGGCGTCCGGGCGCTGTTTGAGCGCAGCACGGAAGGCGAGCGTGGCTTCCTGCCATTCGCCATGCTTCATTAACGATTGCCCCAGCGTGCTCCACAGCAACGGGCGATCGCCAACGGCCTTAATCTGCTGGCGCAACACTTTTTCTATCTGTTCCGGGTTGTTGGTTTTCAGGCGCGGGATCGGCAGCACCAGACGGTCGTCATACTGACGTTTCAGACCGTCAATGATGACCTGCTGCGCCGTATCGTGATCGTCGCACTCAATCAGATGTTCAGCCATCGCGACCTGCAGGGCAACCTGATGACGGGTTTTACGGTTCTGGTTTTTCCACCACGTACGTAGCCCCTCACTGCCCTGATCGGCGCGAACCTGATCCATCAGACCCACCCATGCCTGTTGTTCCAGCATTGCGCGGTGCTCTTCATCACCCACATGCGCTTTAGCCATAGATGGAATGATATCCAGTAACGAACTCCATGCGCCGGTGCGAATGTAGGCTTGCTCAGCCAGACGCAGCACTTCCGGATGACGCGGCGTCACCTCCAGCAGCTTATCTACGCTGTGGCGCGCGGCGTGATTTTCATTACGCGCCAGTTGCAGACGAACGCGAGCGATTTCTACCGGGATCGTATCATTCCCGGCCAGTTCAGCTGCACGCTCAAGGTGTTGATTCGCGCGCGCTTCATCGCCACGTTGCTGGGCCGCTTCTGCTGCCAGCAGGTAATTCACTACCGGTTGCTCAGCGTGATCGGCGTTTTTCGACATCAGCTTTTCAACCTGCTGATAATCGCCTTCCGCCAGTTTGAGCAGCGCTTGTTCAGTCTGCTTGCGGGCGCGGCGACGTTTACGGCCGACAAACCATCCGCGGGTATGCGCGCCGGTGCGGAAAATTCGGCGCAGCAGCCATTCAATCGCAAACAGGACGACCATCGCGACGATCAGGATGATCACCAGGCCCGTCACGCTGGTTTCAATGTTGTAATTATCGGTTTGGATCAGCACGTAGCCCTGATGACCGGCAATCATTGGACCAACGACGATCCCGGCAATCAACAGTACAAAGAGTAATAATACTTTTAGCATCATTATTCTCCTTGCGGCGCAGTTGCCGGGGTGTCTGCCGAAGGAGCAGGAGCGGCGGCAACCGGCGCTGTGACAGGCTGCGCCAGTAAATTACGCACGCGGGTCTGCATTAATTTGTCGAGAATAGCCTGGCTCTGCAGTGTTTCTGGCACATCCATACTGATGCTTTGTTGGCTCAACTGGTCTACCTCTTCCAGGAAAGCTTTGGTGGTTGCATCGTCGGTGTCGTAGTAGGCGCGTACCCAGGTAGAGACATTTTCCAGCGCCTGGCGGTATGTCTCTTCCTGATGACGCGGTACGGCCTGGGCGGCTACTAACAGGCGAGAACGAATGTTCTCACGTAAGTAAACGTCCTGGTTCGGCGCCAGCAGCGGGACGGCGGTTTCATCTCGACGGCGAACAGTGATAAAGCTGTCCATAAAATTCTGCCAGCTTTTTTGCAGGTTGACGCGCCATTCACTAATTGAGCTGGACAGCTCGCTGCTGTCGGAGTCCATCGGTGAATCGTCGGTGTCGTTGTCGGCCAGACGCAGGTTATCAATCTGGTTAGAGAGCTGATTCACTTTCAGGATAATGCCGTCATAGTCGACCTGAGTTACCGCGGAGAGGCTCGCGATGTCATCAGTAATCGCACGACGGGCGGCAATTAAGCTCGGGTCGTTCATATCCGCCAGACTGGCGTCGGCGCTTTTCAGCAGCGCCGCGGCGGTGGTAACGTCCTGATCGCTCCATAATTTACGACCAGCCAGTTTTACCAGAAAATCAGCCTGCGCCAGCAGCCATGTCCCAGCATCGCTGCCGGAGATAGTGGCGACTTTTTGCTGTACTTCATCAAGCTGTTTGACCAGCGCGGCTTGCTGGCGAGTGGCTTCATCAAGCTGCGTTGCCTGCTGTTTAATGATGCCTTCCAGCTCAGCTTTTTGGTTTTCTTGCGCTTTTTGCAGCGCCGTCAGCTGGTTCGCCAGCGCATCGCTGGTTGCCGTCTGCGTTGTTGCCTGCTGTTTCCCCCAGCCATACAGACCCACACCTGCTGCCAGCGCAATAGCAATCGCCACCGCGCTCAGAATCAGCGCCGTGCTGTTGTTACCCTTTTTTTCAGTATTGACTGGCTGTGCTGTGGTTTCCACGGCCTCCCTGGTCTCTTCAACCACGGCGGAGGATTTTTCTTGTTCCGTCATTATGGCATCCCATTATGAGAGTTATTGTAATGCGCGTAGTAGCGCATCGTTGTCGGCGTTATCAGCGACCTTAATATCTTGCCAGCCCAGTTCCCGGGCGAGGTGCGCCAGACGCTCACTGACGACCAGCAGCCGACAGCGTAGTAACCAGTGCTCACGATACCACTGCGGAATGAGCGACCAGAGCTGTTGTAACATCTCACCGCTGGTGACCACCACCGTGGTCACGCCGCGAGATTGCCAGCGCATTGCTTCTTCCGCACCATCGTAATTTTTTGCACTGCGTTGATAACATTCACAAAAATCAACATCGGCTCCGCGCGCCGTCAGGGTTTCACCTATCAGTTCCCGACCGCCGTTACCGCGTAAAATAAGCGCGCGTTTTCCCGCAATATTTTGTAATTCAGGTAATTGTAGCAAGACTTCGCTGATTTCCCGATCCAGAGGATAGTGAATATTGCAGCCGCTAACAGTATGCAGTGCCAGCGCCGTTGTACGACCAATGGCAAAATAATGCGGAAGGGAAGGCCAGCTTTTCCCTTGTTGCTGAAGTTCGGCATCGGCAAAGGTGACAGCGTGCTGCGAGAGGGCAAAAACCAGATCGTTATCCGTCAGCGCCGACAGTCGGGAGGCGAGTGTTGCCAGTTCCCGACCCGGGGAAAACTCGATGAGCGGAAAACTCCAGGCCACCTGCCCCAGTGTGCGCAGACGGCTCACTAACTCTTCCCCTGCGGGAGACGGGCGGGTGACCAGAATACTCATGCGGGTGCTTCTCCGTTATAAACTTCAGCCAGAATGGCGCGTGCACCATTCTCCAGGAGCTCTTCTGCCAGAGAGATGCCCATCTGTTCAGCATCCTGCGCGGCGCCACGGCGTTCCCCGCATACCATCTGCGATCCGTCAGGCGCGCCGACCAGCGCGCGTAGCCAAATCTCACCGTTGATGAGTTCGGCATAACTGCCGATAGGCACCTGACATCCCCCTTCGAGGCGAGTGTTCATGGCGCGTTCGGCTGTTACGCGTAGCGCGGTCTCTTCGTGGTTGAGCGGCGCTAACAACGCCTGAGTACGCATATCGTCCAGTCGGCACTCTATGCCGACGGCGCCTTGCCCGACAGCGGGCAGGGAGACTTCCGGCGGCAGTGCGGTACGGACTCGCGACTCAAGCCCTAAACGTTTTAACCCAGCGACCGCCAGAATAATGGCGTCATAATCGCCGTTATCCAGTTTGCCGAGACGCGTACCGACGTTGCCGCGCAGCGAACGGATGACGAGATCCGGGCGACGCTTTGCCAATTGGCACTGGCGACGCAAACTGGATGTCCCGACAATGCTACCTGCGGGAAGGTCATCCAACGTGTTGTACTTATTTGAGACGAAAGCATCACGCGGATCCTCTCGCTCGCAAATGGTGACCAGTCCAAGACCGTCAGGGAATTCAACCGGCACATCCTTCATGGAATGCACGGCGATATCGGCGCGTTTTTCCAGCAGCGCGACTTCCAGCTCTTTAACAAACAACCCTTTCCCTCCGACCTTTGCCAGCGGGGTATCAAGGATCACATCGCCACGGGTTACCATAGGAACCAGTTCCACGATCAGACCGGGGTGATTTGCCATTAAGGCGTCTTTGACATAATGTGCCTGCCAGAGCGCAAGGGGGCTTTGGCGTGTGGCAATTCTCAAAACATTGTCTAACATGCTTGTTACCGTCATTATCAATCATTGACCATCCTAACATCCTTATCAAAGGGATGTCAGCGTTACGCTCAAACGTAAGTGAGAGGAAAAGCTGCTGCATCATCAGTGGCAGTGAATAATGACGAGAAACCTTCCGACCGTATGAAGGAATTTACACGTAACGAACGGTGCTACACTTGTATGTAGCGCATCTTTCTTTACGGTCAATGAGCAAGGTGTTAAATTGATCACGTTTTAGACCATTTTTTCGGCTGTACCGCACAAAAAAATACGGGCGAAAAACAGGTAACGGTTATTTTTGACATACGGTTTATCCGAATTGATGACGATTATTGTGAGCGCTTGCGCCGCAGTAATCGACAACATGACGGATAGCAACATCAGGCGATACGTCTTGTACCTCTATATTGAGACTCTGAAACAGAGACTGGATGCCATAAATCAACTGCGTGTGGATCGCGCGCTTGCTGCCATGGGACCTGCTTTCCAGCAGGTATACAGTCTGCTGCCGACATTATTGCACTACCACCACCCTCTGATGCCGGGTTACCTCGATGGTAACGTTCCCAAAGGCATATGCTTTTACACGCCTGATGAAACCCAACGCCACTACCTCAACGAACTCGAACTGTACCGCGGTATGTCACCGCAGGAACCTCCCAAGGGCGAACTGCCGATCACCGGCGTTTACTCAATGGGCAGCACCTCTTCGGTAGGGCAAAGCTGTTCTTCCGACCTCGATATCTGGGTCTGCCACCAATCCTGGCTGGATAGCGAAGAGCGCCAGCTGTTGCAGCGTAAATGTAGCCTGCTCGAAAGCTGGGCCGCTTCGCTGGGCGTGGAAGTCAGTTTCTTCCTGATTGATGAAAACCGTTTCCGTCACAATGAAAGCGGCAGTCTTGGTGGTGAAGACTGTGGCTCGACGCAGCATATCCTGTTGCTTGATGAATTCTATCGCACCGCTGTGCGCCTCGCGGGCAAACGTATTCTGTGGAATATGGTGCCGGGCGACGAAGAAGAGCATTACGACGATTACGTCATGAAGCTCTACGCGCAGGGCGTATTAACGCCAAACGAATGGCTGGATCTCGGCGGACTCAGTTCGCTCTCCGCCGAAGAGTACTTTGGCGCCAGCCTCTGGCAGTTATACAAAAGTATCGATTCCCCGTACAAAGCGGTGCTGAAGACGCTGCTGCTGGAAGCCTACTCCTGGGAATATCCCAATCCTCGCCTGTTGGCGAAAGACATTAAACAGCGCCTGCACGATGGCGAGATCGTCTCTTTTGGTCTCGATCCCTACTGCATGATGCTGGAGCGTGTGACCGAATATCTCACGGCGATCGAAGACCCGACGCGCCTGGATTTAGTGCGTCGATGTTTCTACTTAAAAGTGTGTGAGAAACTGAGCCGCGAGCGCGCCTGCGTGGGCTGGCGTCGTGAAGTATTAAGTCAGTTAGTGCAAGAATGGGGCTGGGACGAAGCCCGTCTGACAATGCTGGATAACCGCGCTAACTGGAAGATTGATCAGGTACGTGAAGCGCATAACGAACTGCTTGATGCGATGATGCAGAGCTATCGTAATCTGATCCGCTTTGCGCGGCGCAATAACCTCAGCGTTAGCGCCAGTCCGCAGGATATCGGCGTGCTGACCCGTAAGCTGTATGCCGCGTTTGAAGCGTTGCCGGGTAAGGTAACGCTGGTGAACCCGCAAATATCTCCGGACCTCTCAGAACCGAACCTGACCTTTATCCATGTGCCGCCGGGCCGCGCCAACCGTTCGGGTTGGTATCTCTACAACCGCGCGCCAAATATGGATTCGATCATTAGCCATCAGCCGCTGGAATATAACCGCTATCTCAACAAGCTGGTGGCGTGGGCCTGGTTCAACGGTCTGCTGACATCGCGTACGCATTTGTTTATTAAGGGCAACGGCATTGTCGATTTGCCGAAGCTGCAGGAAATGGTCGCCGATGTATCGCACCACTTCCCGCTGCGCCTGCCGGCACCAACGCCGAAAGCGCTCTACAGCCCGTGCGAAATTCGCCATCTGGCGATTATCGTTAACCTTGAATATGACCCGACGACCGCATTCCGTAATCAGGTGGTGCATTTTGATTTCCGTAAGCTGGACGTCTTCAGCTTTGGCGAAGAGCAAAATTGCCTGGTAGGGAGCGTCGACCTGCTGTACCGCAACTCGTGGAATGAAGTACGTACGCTGCACTTCAACGGCGAGCAGGCGATGATTGAAGCGTTAAAAACGATTCTGGGCAAAATGCACCAGGATGCCGCGCCGCCGGATAGCGTCGAAGTGTTCTGCTACAGCCAGCATCTGCGTGGGTTAATCCGTACCCGCGTGCAGCAACTGGTTTCTGAGTGTATCGAGCTGCGCCTTTCCAGTACCCGCCAGGAAACCGGGCGTTTCAAAGCGCTGCGCGTGTCTGGTCAGACGTGGGGACTGTTCTTCGAGCGTCTGAACGTATCGGTACAGAAACTGGAAAACGCCATCGAATTCTATGGGGCGATTTCACACAACAAACTGCACGGCCTTTCCGTCCAGGTTGAAACGAACCACGTGAAACTCCCGTCGGTGGTGGACGGCTTTGCCAGTGAAGGGATCATTCAGTTCTTTTTCGAAGAAACGGGCGATGAGCAGGGCTTTAATATTTATATCCTGGATGAGAGTAACCGCGCGGAGGTGTATCACCACTGCGAGGGAAGCAAAGAAGAGCTGGTACGTGATGTCAGCCGCTTCTATTCATCGTCGCACGATCGCTTTACCTACGGCTCCAGCTTCATCAACTTTAACCTGCCGCAGTTCTATCAGATTGTGAAAACCGACGGACGTGCGCAGGTGATTCCGTTCCGTACCCAGCCGCTCAACCCAGTCCCGCCAGCTAATCAGGATAACGACACGCCGATGTTGCAGCAGTATTTCTCCTGAGGCTTTTCGCCCGGTGGCGGCTACGCCTTACCGGGCCTACTGTAGGCCGGATAAGCAAAGCGTATCCGGCAAAAAATCAACGGAAGCTCACCTCTTCACCCGACTGCTGCGTTGCCGCCTGCTCCAGCAAATCCCAGAACGTTTCGCCGCTACGGTCGCAGATCCACTCGTCGCCTTTCAGGTCAAAGTGGTAGCCGCCTTGTTTGGTTGCCAGCCACACCTGGTGTAGCGGCTCCTGACGGTTAATAATGATTTTGCTGCCGTTTTCGAAGCTGATGGTCAGCACGCCGCCGTTGATCTCACAATCGATATCGCTGTCGCCGTCCCAGTCATCCAGACGCTCCTCAATGGTCATCCACAGGGTGTCGGCAAGGCGATGAAATTCACTGTCGTTCATTTTCTTATCCTGTTTTTCGTGATGACGGCAGTATAACCTGAAACAAAACGCGTTGCAGATTACAGGCTAACTCTTGCTTTTACGCCTTCTCCTGCGATGATAGAAAACAGAAAGCATGAACTTTACAGGCAATCCATAATGAAAAACGTGTTAAAGCCACTCGCTGTCATTTTAACTCTGTTCAGCCTGACGGGCTGTGGGCTAAAAGGCCCGCTCTATTTCCCGCCAGCAGATAAAACCGCGCCGCCTCCGACCAAGAGCGTTCAGCCGCAATCGCAATCCACCACGCCCGAGAAAAACGATCGTGGGATCAGCGACGGCCCTTCTCAGGTGAATTACTGACGGCAGGAATAGATTTACATTTCTGTACCCGCGTGAACGGAGTGAATGATGCAATTCTCTAAAATGCATGGCCTTGGCAACGATTTTATGGTCGTCGACGCGGTAACGCAGAATGTCTTTTTCTCACCAGAGCTGATCCGCCGCCTGTCCGACAGGCATCTCGGCGTTGGGTTTGATCAGTTGCTGGTGGTTGAACCTCCGTATGATCCGGAGCTGGATTTCCACTACCGTATTTTTAATGCCGACGGCAGTGAAGTGTCACAGTGTGGCAATGGCGCTCGTTGTTTTGCTCGCTTTGTTCGCCTGAAAGGGCTGACCAATAAACGTGATATTCGCGTCAGTACCGCGAATGGTCGTATGGTGTTAACCGTAACCGACGATGAACTGGTGCGGGTGAATATGGGGGAACCCAACTTTGAACCTTCGCAGGTTCCGTTTCGCGCCAACAAAGCAGAGAAGACCTATATTATGCGCGCGGCCGAACAGACAATATTGTGCGGCGTGGTTTCAATGGGGAACCCGCACTGCGTGATTCAGGTTGATGATGTTGATACGGCCACAGTGGAAACGCTGGGACCGGTGCTGGAAAGCCACGAACGCTTTCCTGAACGCGCCAACATCGGCTTTATGCAGGTGGTAAAGCGCGAGCATATCCGGCTGCGCGTCTACGAGCGCGGGGCGGGCGAAACGCAGGCCTGCGGCAGCGGTGCGTGCGCCGCTGTTGCGGTAGGTATTCAGCAGGGCCTGCTGGCAGAAGAGGTGAGGGTGGAGTTACCTGGCGGTCGACTTGATATCGCCTGGAAAGGTCCGGGTCATCCGCTGTATATGACTGGCCCGGCGGCACATGTCTACGACGGATTTATTCACTTATGAAGCAACCAGGGGAAGAACTACAGGAAACGCTCATGGAGCTCGACGATCGGGCGGTCGTCGATTACCTGCAACGTAATCCTGAGTTTTTTATCCGTAATGCCCGGGCAGTTGAAGCGATGCGCGTCCCACACCCTGTGCGGGGCACGATCTCTTTAGTTGAATGGCATATGGCGCGGGCACGTAATCATATTAATGTGCTTGAAGAGAACATGGCGTTATTGATGGAACAAGCCAACGCCAATGAAAGCCTGTTCTATCGTCTGCTAAATCTGCAAAGTCGCCTGGTGTCGGCCAGCAGTCTTGACGATATGCTGATGCGATTTCATCGCTGGGCGCGTGAGCTGGGGCTGGCCGGCGCGACGGTGCGTCTGTTTCCGGACCGGTGGCGACTTGGCGCGCCATCCAAATTTACGCATCTGGCATTAAGCCGTCAGGCCTTTGAACCGTTGCGTATTCAGCGTCTGGGGCAGTCGCAGCACTATCTTGGGCCACTCAATGGTCCGGAATTGCTGGTTATGATGCCGGAGGCGAAAGCGATAGGCTCGGTGGCGATGTCGATGCTGGGGCAAGATGGTTCCCTGGGCGTGATGCTATTCAGCAGCCGTGACGTTAACCATTACCAGCAGGGGCAAGGTATACAATTACTGCAAGAAATCTCGCTGATGTTGCCGGATCTGCTGGAGCGCTGGATTGAACGCGTATGACCGATTCACCCCTTTCTCAGGATGTGACGCGCTTTTTGCGCTATCTGGGCGTTGAGCGCCAGCTTAGCCCGATCACGCTACTCAATTATCAGCGTCAGCTTGATGCCATCATCGCGTTAGCCGGAGAAACCGGTCTGCAAAGCTGGCAACAATGTGACGCTGTAATGGTACGCAGCTTTGCTGTGCGCAGCCGTCGTAAAGGGCTGGGAGCGGCGAGTCTGGCATTGCGTCTCTCCGCATTACGCAGTTTCTTCGACTGGCTGGTTAATCAGGGCGAGCTGAAAGCCAACCCGGCAAAAAGCGTTTCCGCGCCGAAAGCGCCACGCCACTTACCTAAAAATATCGACGTCGATGATGTTAATCGTCTGCTGGATATCGATCTCAACGATCCCCTTGCCGTGCGCGACCGGGCGATGCTGGAAGTGATGTACGGCGCGGGACTGCGTTTATCTGAACTGGTTGGGCTGGATATTAAACATCTCGATCTCGACACCGGCGAAGTGTGGGTGATGGGCAAGGGCAGTAAAGAACGTCGTCTGCCGATCGGCCGCAATGCGGTGGCGTGGATTGAGCACTGGCTGGATCTGCGCGGTTTATTTGGCGGGGATGACGATGCGTTGTTCCTGTCTAAACTGGGCAAGCGCATCTCTGCGCGTAACGTGCAGAAACGCTTTGCGGAATGGGGTATCAAACAGGGGCTGAACAGCCACGTCCATCCCCACAAATTGCGCCACTCTTTTGCGACGCATATGCTGGAGTCGAGCGGCGATCTACGCGGAGTGCAGGAGTTATTGGGTCATGCCAATCTCTCCACTACTCAAATCTATACCCATCTTGATTTTCAACACCTGGCTTCAGTGTACGATGCGGCGCATCCGCGCGCCAAACGGGGGAAATAATGCGTTTTTACCGGCCTTTGGGGCGTATTTCTGCGCTCACCTTTGACCTTGATGACACCCTTTACGATAACCGTCCCGTTATCACACGTACCGAGCAGGAAGCGCTCGCGTTTGTACAGAATTATCATCCGGCGTTGAATTCGCTGCAAAATAGCGACCTGCAGCGCTTACGTCAGGCCGTTCGTGACGCCGAGCCGGAAATCTACCACGACGTTACCCAATGGCGTCACCGCGCCGTAGAACGCGCTATGCTGGAGGCTGGTCTGTCAGCGGCAGAAGCCTTGATGGGGGCGAATGCGGCGATGATGAATTTCGCCAAATGGCGTAGCCGCATTGATGTTCCGCAGGCGACGCATGACACGCTGAAGGCGCTGGCCCGCAAATGGCCGCTGGTGGCGATCACCAATGGTAACGCGCAGCCGGAACTGTTTGGTCTGGGTGATTATTTTGAGTTTGTGCTGCGCGCCGGTCCCGACGGGCGCTCAAAACCGTTCAGCGACATGTACGCGCTGGCGGCGCAAAAACTGAAAATGCCGGTAGGTGAAATTCTGCATGTGGGTGATGACCTGACGACAGACGTTGCAGGCGCTATTCGTTGTGGTATGCAGGCTTGCTGGATCAAACCGGAAAATGCCGACCTGATGCAAACCGCAGACAGCCGTTTGCTGCCGCATATTGAAATTTCACAGTTGGCATCTCTGACCTCGCTGATATAATCACCAGCAGAACTCTGTATATATACCCAGCTTTTTGGCGGATGGCGCTACGCTTCTCCGCCTTACCTACTTTTACGCGGCGGTGCCAATGGACGTTTCTTACCTGCTCGACAGCCTTAATGATAAACAGCGTGAAGCGGTGGCTGCGCCACGCAGCAACATGCTGGTTCTGGCAGGCGCGGGGAGTGGTAAAACTCGCGTACTGGTGCATCGTATCGCCTGGTTACTGACGGTAGAGAACAACTCGCCGTACTCCATTATGGCGGTGACCTTTACCAACAAAGCGGCGGCGGAAATGCGCCACCGTATTGGTCAGATCATGGGAACCAGCCAGGGCGGAATGTGGGTGGGGACCTTCCACGGCCTGGCGCACCGTCTGTTGCGCGCGCACCATATGGATGCCAACCTGCCGCAGGATTTCCAGATCCTCGACAGCGAGGACCAACTGCGTCTGCTCAAGCGCCTGATCAAAGCGATGAACCTTGACGAAAAGCAGTGGCCGCCGCGTCAGGCAATGTGGTTTATCAACAGCCAGAAAGATGAAGGGCTGCGCCCGCACCATCTGCAAAGCTACGGCAACCCGGTCGAACAGACCTGGCAGAAGGTCTATCAGGCTTATCAGGAAGCCTGCGATCGCGCGGGGCTGGTGGATTTCGCCGAACTGCTGCTGCGCGCCCATGAACTGTGGCTCAACAAGCCGCACATTCTGCAGCACTACCGCGAACGCTTTACCAATATCCTGGTGGACGAATTCCAGGATACTAACAACATTCAGTACGCCTGGATCCGTCTGCTGGCGGGCGACACCGGCAAGGTGATGATCGTGGGCGATGATGACCAGTCGATCTACGGCTGGCGCGGCGCGCAGGTGGAGAACATTCAGCGCTTCCTCAACGATTTCCCGGGCGCAGAAACCATTCGTCTGGAGCAGAACTACCGTTCGACCAACAATATTCTTAGCGCAGCTAACGCCCTGATTGAAAATAACAACGGACGCCTGGGTAAAAAACTGTGGACCGACGGCGTCGACGGCGAGCCGATCTCGCTGTACTGCGCGTTCAACGAACTTGATGAAGCGCGCTTCGTGGTCAATCGCATTAAAACCTGGCAGGACAACGGCGGCGCGCTGGAACAGTGCGCGATTCTGTATCGTAGCAACGCCCAGTCACGCGTGTTGGAAGAAGCCTTACTACAGGCCAGCATGCCGTATCGTATCTATGGCGGTATGCGCTTCTTTGAACGTCAGGAAATTAAAGACGCGCTCTCCTACCTGCGCCTGATCGCTAACCGCAATGACGATGCCGCGTTTGAGCGTGTGGTGAATACGCCAACGCGCGGGATTGGCGATCGTACTTTAGATGTCGTGCGCCAGACTTCCCGTGACCGCCAGCTAACGTTGTGGCAGGCCTGTCGTGAACTGCTGCAGGAAAAAGCCCTGGCCGGTCGCGCCGCCAGCGCCTTACAGCGCTTTATGGAATTGATTGACGCGCTGGCGCAAGAGACCGCTGATATGCCGCTGCACGTGCAGACTGACCGGGTGATTAAAGATTCCGGCCTGCGCATGATGTACGAGCAGGAAAAAGGCGAGAAGGGTCAGACGCGTATCGAAAACTTAGACGAACTGGTGACGGCAACGCGCCAGTTCAGCTACAACGAAGAAGACGAAGACTTAATGCCGCTGCAGGCGTTCCTCTCCCACGCCGCGCTGGAAGCAGGCGAAGGGCAAGCGGATACCTGGCAGGACGCGGTACAGCTGATGACCCTGCACTCGGCGAAAGGGCTGGAGTTCCCGCAGGTATTTATCGTGGGTATGGAAGAAGGCATGTTCCCGAGCCAGATGTCGCTGGATGAAGGCGGCCGTCTCGAAGAAGAACGTCGCCTGGCCTATGTCGGCGTCACCCGCGCGATGCAGAAACTGACGCTCACCTACGCCGAAACGCGTCGTTTGTACGGTAAAGAGGTTTACCATCGTCCGTCGCGCTTTATCGGCGAACTGCCGGAAGCGTGCGTTGAAGAGGTGCGTCTGCGCGCCACGGTTAGCCGTCCGGTGAGCCATCAGCGGATGGGCACGCCAATGGCGGAAAACGATACCGGCTACAAACTTGGCCAGCGGGTACGCCACGCGAAGTTCGGCGAGGGCACCATCGTCAACCTCGAAGGTAGCGGTGAGCACAGTCGTTTGCAGGTCGCGTTCCAGGGGCAGGGCATTAAATGGCTGGTGGCGGCTTACGCCAGACTGGAAACGGTGTGATCGCCTGATGTCGTTGCGCGTATCAGATCTACTGACCGGGTAACATTTTGATTTGTAGGCCGGATAAGGCGAAGCCGCCATTCGGCTATCTGCCGGTTAATATTCTGAAATCATAGATAAATAATTCCCCTCTGCTAACCTTTCTGTATAAGGGGAAATTATTACTTTTTCGCCATCCGTTGCGTGTTGACGTCAAAATTTTGCTGGCGTAACATGCGCGCACGATTACGCTAAGAGGACATTCGCCTTGGACACACCCAGTAGATACTGGCTCATTATCCTGTCATCCAGGATCAACTCCTAAGGCTATCCCTTTTTGCTGATAGCCTTCGCGGTTGTCAGCGACCTTCTGTTTTTTCCCGTCGCGCTGAGTCAGGCTGTTTAATGGTCTGAAACCCAATTTGTTTCTGTGTGCCCTCCGAACTGTCCGATAATTTTTTGCATTGGGAGTCCCGGTCATGCTGAGCGCATTTCAACTGGAAAACAATCGTTTAACTCGCCTTGAGGCAGACGAGATCGAGCACCTGGCCAGTTCGGTTTGGGTCGATTTAGTCGAGCCGGATGACGAAGAACGAAACCGTGTGCAAAAGGACTTGGGCCAGAATCTGGCCACGCGCCCTGAACTGGAAGACATCGAAGCATCCGCACGTTTTTTTGAAGACGAGGATGGACTGCACATTCACTCCTTCTTCTTCTATGAAGACGCCGACGATCACGCGGGTAACTCAACCGTCGCATTTACCATTCGCGAAGGCCGCCTGTTTACCCTGCGCGAACGCGAACTGCCGGCGTTTCGTCTGTATCGCATGCGTGCGCGTAACCAGGCGATGGTGGATGGTAACGCCTACGAGCTGCTACTCGATCTGTTCGAAACCAAAATTGAACAGTTGGCGGATGAGATTGAAAACATCTATAGCGACCTGGAAAAACTCAGCCGTGTGATCATGGAAGGGCGTCAGGGCGATGAATACGACGAAGCGCTTTCCACGCTGGCGGAACAGGAAGATATTGGCTGGAAGGTACGCCTGTGTCTGATGGATACCCAGCGCGCACTGAACTTTCTGGTGCGTAAAGCGCGTCTGCCGGGTGGTCAACTGGAGCAGGCGCGTGAGATCCTGCGCGATATCGAGTCTCTGCTGCCGCATAACGAATCGCTGTTCCAGAAGGTTAACTTCCTGATGCAGGCGGCGATGGGCTTTATCAATATTGAGCAGAACCGCATCATCAAGATCTTCTCGGTGGTCTCGGTGGTATTTCTGCCGCCGACGCTGGTGGCTTCCAGCTACGGCATGAACTTTGAATTCATGCCGGAACTGCACTGGAGCTTCGGTTATCCTGGCGCGATTGTCTTTATGATGCTCGCAGGTCTTGCGCCGTATCTGTACTTTAAACGTAAGAACTGGCTTTAATGGCGGTGTCTTATCAGGCCTACAGATCCCGTAGGCCTGATAAGCGTAGCGCCATCAGGCAAAAAGCCTTCACATCCCCATACGCGTTCTGCGTTGCGTATAAATCGCATCCATCACGAAAATCGCCAGCGCCACCCAGATAAAGGCGAACGTCACCATTTTATCCGCTCCCGGCACTTCACCGTAAAAGGTGATCGCCAGCAGGAACATCAACGTGGGTCCGATATACTGGAAGAAACCCAGTGTGGAAAGACGCAGACGTGTCGCTGCGCCGGTAAAGCACAGCAACGGAATGGTGGTCACGATACCGGCGGCAATCAGTAGCAGATTGAGTGACATCGGGTTTTGCCCCATATGGCTGGTTGGGCTATCCGCAATGCCAAACAGGTAGATAGCGGCAACGGGTAAGAGCCACAGGGTTTCAATCAACATGCCGGTTTGCGCTTCAACGGCAATCTTCTTACGCACCAGACCATAAAAAGCAAAGCTGAACGCCAGTCCCAGCGCGATTATCGGCAATGAGCCGAAGGTCCACAGCTGTACCAGTACGCCGCAGGCGGCTAACAGTACCGCCAACCACTGCATGCGACGAAAGCGCTCGCCGAGGAAAAGCATCCCCAGCACGATATTCACCAGCGGGTTAATAAAATAGCCGAGACTGGCTTCCAGCATATGGTGATTATTGACCGCCCAAATGAACAGCAGCCAGTTTCCGCCGATGAGCACCGCAGAGAGCGCCAGCAGGAAGATCTTCTTTGGCGTTTGTAGCAGCGTTTTAACACCCGACCACTGGCGGCTGATGCTCATCAGCACCACCATAAAGAAAAATGACCAGATGACGCGGTGCGTCAGGATCTCATCCGCCGGGACATAGTAAATCAGTTTGAAGTAGGCGGGAGCGATACCCCAAATAAAATAGGCAGCCAGAGCGAGTAACACGCCCTGCCGCGTTTGTTTAGCATCCATCGGGAAAACTCATTGCAGAAATGTAACAGCAGTTTACCTTTTTTTAAGCGCTTACCCCACCATATAAGTGGCGGTTGCGCTGGCGATATAGAGCTGTTCTTCGTTATGCAGTTCCACGCGCGCAACGGCTACTTTATTACCCGCCCGCAGCAGGCTGCTGGTAGCGGTAAAGCGATTCCCTCTCCCCGGGCGCAGGTAATCAACGCGTAAATCGATGGTGCCCATACGTGACATGCGCTGACGCAGTTCGTCCTCACTGATCGTTTCGTGACGGGTCAACGTGCTGCCTACACACACCAGTCCGGCGGCGACGTCGAGTGCTGAGGCGATCACTCCGCCATGCAGAATGCTTTGCGCCCAGTTACCGACCATCATCGGTTGATTATTAAACGCTAATTGCGCAAATTCTTTTTCATAGCGTTCCAGTTCCAGCCCCAGCGCACGGTTAAACGGCATATGATAAACAAACATTTCACCCACTAACTTCAGGGCTTCTTCAGCGGTCAGTACAGCAGACATACGATCTTAATACCTTATTGGTTAATGAAATGTTGATATTATGCTTATTATTTGTTGTTTTCTACTTTAGGACGGGATAACTAACGAGGAACGAGCTAAGTATGTAGAATGCTTGTCAGAAAATTATACAATTCATCAATATTTTGGTTCAGGAGAACATTACCGATGCGGGCGATTCTGGGATGGTTACTACCAGCAGTCATGCTGCCGTTGACCGCGTATGCGCAGGAAGCGACAGTAAAAGAGATTCATGATGCACCAGCAGTTCGGGGCAGTATCATCGCTAATATGCTGCAAGAGCATGACAACCCTTTCACGCTTTACCCTTATGACACCAACTACCTTATCTACACCAATACCAGCGACATGAACAAAGAGGCGATCAGCAGCTATAGCTGGTCGGACAATGCGCGCAAAGATGAGGTGAAGTTTCAGCTAAGCCTGGCGTTTCCCCTTTGGCGAGGAATATTGGGTCCGAACTCGGTTCTTGGCGGTTCCTATACGCAGAAATCCTGGTGGCAGCTTTCGAACAGTGAAGAATCTTCACCGTTTCGCGAAACCAACTACGAGCCGCAGTTGTTCCTTGGTTTCGCCACCGACTATCGCTTTGCCGGGTGGACGCTACGTGATGTCGAAATGGGTTATAACCATGATTCCAACGGGCGCTCCGACCCCACTTCACGTAGCTGGAACCGCCTGTATACCCGCCTGATGGCAGAAAACGGCAACTGGCTGGTGGAAGTAAAGCCGTGGTACGTCATTGGCAGTACCGATGATAACCCCGACATCACCAAATACATGGGCTATTATCAGCTGAAAATGGGGTATCACCTGGGCGACGCCGTTATCAGCGTGAAAGGTCAGTACAACTGGAACACCGGCTACGGCGGCGCAGAGTTAGGGGCAAGCTATCCTATTACGAAGCATGTTCGTCTCTACACCCAGGTCTACAGTGGTTACGGAGAATCGCTGATTGACTACAACTTCAATCAGACCCGTGTTGGCGTGGGTGTAATGCTTAACGATATCTTCTGACAGATATTGAGAGTATTTTAATCATTGCAGTTTCTCTCTCAGGCGCTGAAAATAGCGCCTGTTTTTATTTCAGGTTAATGGGGTTAATGTGGCGCAGGCGGAAGTGTTGAATCTGGAAATGGGCGCTAAACAGGTTTTGCAGGAAACCTTTGGCTACCAACAGTTTCGCCCAGGCCAGGAAGAAATTATCGACACCGTGCTCTCTGGTCGCGACTGCCTGGTCGTTATGCCCACCGGTGGCGGCAAATCCCTGTGCTATCAAATTCCCGCATTATTACTCAACGGACTCACCGTTGTTGTTTCGCCGCTGATTTCCCTGATGAAAGACCAGGTCGATCAACTGCTGGCCAACGGCGTGGCGGCGGCGTGCCTGAACTCCACCCAAAGTCGTGAGCAGCAGCTTGAGGTGATGGCCGGCTGCCGCAGCGGGCAGGTTCGCTTGCTGTATATTGCCCCTGAACGCCTGATGCTGGATAACTTCCTTGAGCATCTTGGGCACTGGAATCCGGTGCTGCTGGCGGTGGATGAAGCGCACTGTATTTCGCAGTGGGGGCATGACTTCCGCCCTGAATACGCCGCGCTGGGCCAGCTGCGTCAGCGTTTCCCAACGCTGCCGTTTGTGGCGTTAACCGCGACCGCGGATGAAACCACCCGGCTGGATATCGTGCGCCTGCTGGGCCTCAACGATCCGTTAATTCAGATCAGCAGCTTTGATCGACCGAATATTCGCTACATGCTGATGGAGAAGTTTAAGCCGCTCGATCAACTGATGCGCTACGTGCAAGAACAACGCGGTAAATCCGGCATTATTTACTGTAACAGCCGCGCCAAAGTCGAAGACACCGCTGCGCGCCTGCAAAGCCGCGGCATCAGCGCCGGGGCTTATCATGCCGGGCTGGAAAACAGCGTGCGCGCCGAGGTGCAGGAAAAATTCCAGCGCGATGACCTGCAAATTGTGGTGGCGACCGTAGCGTTCGGCATGGGGATCAACAAACCTAACGTGCGCTTCGTGGTGCATTTTGATATCCCGCGCAACATTGAGTCCTATTATCAGGAAACCGGTCGTGCCGGGCGTGATGGCCTGCCGGCGGAAGCGATGCTATTTTACGATCCGGCTGATATGGCGTGGCTTCGCCGTTGCCTCGAAGAGAAACCTGCCGGACAACTGCTGGATATCGAACGCCATAAGCTCAATGCGATGGGGGCGTTTGCCGAGGCGCAAACCTGTCGTCGTCTGGTTCTGCTGAATTATTTTGGCGAGGGGCGTCAGGAGCCGTGTGGTAACTGCGATATCTGTCTCGATCCGCCAAAACAGTACGACGGCTTAAACGATGCGCAGATTGCGCTTTCCACGATTGGCCGGGTCAATCAGCGCTTTGGTATGGGATATGTGGTGGAGGTTCTGCGCGGAGCGAATAATCAGCGTATCCGCGAGTTGGGACACGATAAACTCAAGGTTTATGGCATGGGGCGCGATAAAAGCCATGAACACTGGGTGAGCGTAATTCGCCAGCTTATCCATCTTGGGCTGGTGACGCAAAATATCGCGCAGCATTCCGCACTGCAGATGACCGATGCCGCGCGTCCGGTTCTGCGTGGCGAAGTCCCGTTGCAGCTTGCGGTACCGCGAATCGTGGCGCTGAAACCGCGCGCGATGCAGAAATCCTTCGGCGGCAATTACGATCGCAAACTGTTTGCCAAATTGCGTAAGCTGCGTAAAGCCATTGCCGATGAAGAGAATATCCCGCCGTATGTGGTGTTCAACGACGCCACGTTGATTGAAATGGCCGAGCAGATGCCGGTTTCGCCGAGCGAAATGCTGAGCGTCAACGGCGTGGGAATGCGTAAACTTGAACGTTTTGGCAAAGAGTTTATGGCACTTATTCGCGCCCACGTCGATGGTGACGACGAAGAGTAGTCAGCCAGGCAAAAAAGTGCCAGGATGGTGACTCACTGAACTATTTCCCCGCGAGTCATTTTTATGTTAACGCTATTTTTTACCGTTGCGTTGGTGCATATCGTTGCGCTGATGAGTCCCGGTCCCGATTTCTTCTTTGTTTCTCAAACGGCCGTTAGCCGTTCGCGCAAAGAAGCCATGATGGGCGTGCTGGGTATTACCTGTGGCGTCATGGTCTGGGCTGGCGTGGCGCTGCTTGGCCTGCATCTGATTATCGAAAAAATGGCCTGGCTGCACACCATTATCATGGTGGGCGGCGGCCTTTATCTGTGCTGGATGGGTTACCAGATGCTGCGCGGCGCGTTTAAAAAACAGGACGTAGCGGCCCCTGCCCCACAGGTTGAACTGGCGCAGAGCGGACGCAGCTTTTTAAAAGGTCTGTTGACCAACCTCGCCAACCCGAAAGCGATTATCTATTTTGGCTCCGTGTTCTCATTGTTTGTTGGCGATAGTGTAGGAACGGGCGCGCGTTGGGGCATTTTCGCGCTGATCATCGTGGAAACGCTGGCGTGGTTTACCGTGGTTGCCAGCCTGTTTGCATTACCGAAAATGCGTCGTGGCTATCAGCGTCTGGCGAAGTGGATCGATGGCTTTGCCGGCGCGCTGTTCGCGGGTTTCGGTATCCATCTGATCATTTCGCGCTAAGCTTCCTTCATGCCGGATAAGCGCTAACGCCATCCGGCACCGTTATCAGGCATGCCTTGCCGATGCCAGCAGGGCGCCTATCAGCATAAACAGTGAACCAAACACTTTGTTCAGCGCTTTCATTTGCTTTGGCCCCTTAATCCAGCCAGCAATGCGCGTTGCCAGCGTCGCGTAACCGATCATCACAATAATATCGACCACAATGGTCGTGATACCAAGCACCACATACTGCATCAACTGCGGTTCCTGCGGCAGGATAAACTGGGGGAACAGGGCGGCAAGAAAAACAATGCTTTTGGGGTTGGTCAGATTAACAAAGACTGCGCGTTTGAACAGGCGGCTGCGCGATTGCGTATTCGCCATGGTGTTCAGATCGATAGCGCCCGCCGCCCGCCATTGCTGAATTCCTAGCCAAATCAGGTAAGCCGCGCCCGCCCACTTCAGCACTTCAAACGCGATCGCTGAACGTGAAAATAGCGTTCCCAGCCCTACGCCAACCAAAACGATATGAATGCCCAGTCCGGTCTGTAGACCCGCAATCGATGCGCTGGCACCGCGATAACCGTGGCTGATGGCGGTGGTCATGGTGTTGATTGCGCCAGAGCCTGGAGACAAGCTCAAAATAATAGAGGTCAGCAGGTAGGCGAACCACCATTCAAAGGTCATGAGAAACTCCCGGATTGTCTATTTTTATGCCACAATACGCTACTGTCGGTACGTTGTATCAGACATGGCAAAAAAAACGATTTTACTTGGTCAACGAGGCTGGATACCCGATGTTTCAGCAGCAAAAAGACTGGGAAACAAGAGAAAACGCGTTTGCTGCTTTTTCCATGGGACCACTGACAGATTTCTGGCGTCAGCGGGAAGAAGCGGAGTTTATGGGCGTAGATAATGTCCCCGTACATTTTGTGCGCTTTCACGCAGAGAAAAACGATCGCGTCATCGTCGTCTGTCCTGGACGCATTGAAAGCTATGTAAAATACGCTGAACTGGCGTACGACCTGTTTCATTCTGGTTTTGACGTTCTCATTATCGATCACCGTGGCCAGGGGCGTTCCGGCCGTATGCTTTCGGATCCGCATCGCGGTCATGTGGATAACTTTAATGACTATGTCGACGATTTAACCGCTTTCTGGCAGCAGGAAGTGTCACCCGGTCCGTGGAGAAAACGCTATATACTGGCGCATTCTATGGGCGGGGCGATTGCCACGTTGTTCCTGCAGCGTCACCCGAATCAGTGTGATGCCATTGCGCTTTGCGCGCCGATGTTTGGTATTGTGATGCGCTTTCCCGACTGGATGGTGCGTCAAATTCTGGACTGGGCTGAAGGGCATCCACGGATCCGCGAGGGTTATGCCATGGGGACCGGGCGCTGGCGGGCGCTGCCATTCGGGATGAATGCGGTAACCCACAGTCGACAGCGCTATCGGCGCAATCTGCGTTTCTATGCCGATGAACCTCGGCTGCGCGTGGGCGGTCCCACTTACCACTGGGTACGTGAAGGCATTCTGGCGGGTGAACAGGTCCTGGCCGGGGCGGGAGATGACGCGACGCCAACATTGCTTATCCAGGCCGAAGAAGAGCGTTTGGTTGATAACCGTATGCACGATCGCTTTTGTGAACTCCGCGCTGCAGCGGGCCATCCAGTAGAGGGAGGCCAGCCGCTTGTCATCAAAGGCGCGTACCATGAGATCCTTTTTGAAAAGGACGCAATGCGCTCAGTCGCGCTTAACGCTATTGTCGAATTTTTCGACAAGCATAACTCATCCAGCGGAAACCGCTTTGCCTAGAGGTTTAATTTTCTTATGTATCAGGTTGTTGCGTCTGATTTAGACGGTACGCTGCTTTCCCCCGACCATACGTTGTCCCCTTATGCTAAAGAGACACTGAAATTATTGACCGCACGTGGCGTTAACTTCGTGTTTGCGACTGGCCGTCATCATGTTGATGTGGGGCAAATTCGCGATAACCTTGGCATTAAAACCTACATGATCACATCCAACGGCGCGCGCGTGCACGATTCTGCCGGGAATCTGGTGTTTACCCATAACCTGGATCGCGACATTGCCAGCGACCTGTTCGGCGTGGTAAATGCAAATCCGGACATCGTAACCAACGTTTATCGTGATGATGAATGGTTTATGAATCGCCATCGCCCGGACGAAATGCGCTTCTTTAAAGAAGCGGTATTTAACTATTCTCTGTTTGAACCTGCGCTACTGGAGCCTGAAGGCGTCAGCAAAGTGTTTTTTACCACCGATTCTCATGAAAGGCTGCTGCCGCTGGAGCAGGCGATTAACGCCCGCTGGGGCGATCGCGTCAACGTCAGCTTCTCTACGCTTACCTGTCTGGAAGTTATGGCTGGCGGCGTGTCGAAAGGTCATGCGCTGGAAGCAGTGGCGAAAGCGATGGGCTACAGCCTGCAGGACTGCATCGCTTTCGGCGATGGCATGAACGATGCGGAAATGCTCTCCATGGCTGGTAAAGGCTGCATCATGGGCAACGCGCACCAACGCCTGAAAGATCTTCATCCGGAACTGGACGTGATTGGACTCAACGCCGATGATGCCGTGCCGCACTATCTGCGTAAGCTCTTTTTACAGTAACGTCATCGTTCGTTAGTTGACCAGTTGTCAACTAAAAACTTCGCTACAATGGGTGTACCTTTTGTTAAGAGACATCCATTGTGGCGTTACTCATCATTACCACAATTCTGTGGGCCTTTTCCTTTAGCCTGTTTGGCGAGTACCTTGCCGGTCATGTCGATAGCTATTTTGCGGTGCTGGTGCGTGTTGGGCTGGCGGCGCTGGTGTTCCTGCCATTTTTACGCACCCGTGGGCACAGTGTAAAAACGATCGCGCTGTATATGCTGGTAGGGGCCATGCAGCTTGGCATTATGTATATGCTGAGTTTTCACGCCTATCTGTACCTGACAGTTTCAGAACTGCTGCTCTTTACCGTACTGACGCCGCTCTACATTACGCTGATTTATGATCTCATGAGCGGACGTCGTCTGCGCTGGAGCTACGCCTTCAGTGCGTTGCTGGCGGTGATCGGTGCGGGGATCATTCGTTACGACCAGGTGACCAGCCACTTCTGGACCGGCCTGCTGCTGGTACAGTTGTCCAATATCAGCTTTGCCATTGGCATGGTGGGCTACAAGCGTCTGATGGAAACACGGCCAATGCCGCAGCACAACGCCTTCGCCTGGTTTTACATGGGGGCATTTATGGTGGCGATAGTGGCCTGGTCCATGCTGGGTAACGCGCAGAAAATGCCTGCAACTACGCTACAGTGGGGCATCCTGGTGTTTCTTGGCGTGGCGGCGTCCGGCATCGGTTACTTTATGTGGAACTATGGCGCGACGCAGGTGGATGCGGGTACGCTGGGCATCATGAACAATATGCATGTGCCGGCCGGGCTGCTGGTTAACCTGGCTATCTGGCATCAACAGCCTCACTGGCCGAGCTTCATCATTGGTGCGGCTGTGATAGTGGCCTCACTGTGGGTACATCGAAAGTGGGTCGTTCCGCACTCCGCACAAACGGCAGGTGATCGCAGGCGTGATTCCGCGCTGAGCGAATAAACGCTTCCGTGACCGGCTGTCGCTGTTCGCCATCGCGCACGGCGGCGTACAGTCGGCTCCACAATCCATCACCCAGGGTTTTGGTTACCACCAGACCCTGGCGCTCAAAACTCTCCACCACCCAGTGCGGTAAAGCCGCGATACCCATTTTGGCTGCAACCATCTGAATCAGCAGTAGGGTGTTATCCACGCTCTTCAGCGACGGGCTAACGCCCGCAGGCTGCAGGAAATGCCGCCAGACATCCAGCCGACTCCGTTGTACCGGATAAATAAGCAGCGTCTCGCTGGCTAAATCCTCCGGGGTGATTTGCGTTTTGCTGGCCAGCGGATGGTCCGGCGCCAGGACCAGGCGTACTTCAAAATCAAACATCGGCGAGTAGTGCAATCCGCTGCGCGGCAGAATGTCGGAGGTCAACACCAGATCCAATTCATCCTGCTGTAGCGCAGGTTGCGGATCGAACGTCACGCCGGATTTAAAGTCCATTTCCACCTGCGGCCAGTTGGCACGAAAATTCTCCAGCGCGGGCGTCAGCCATTGGATACAGCTGTGGCATTCAATCGCGATGCGTAGCCGGGTTTGCTGCGGTTCGTTGCAGGCCTGCAGCGCGCGACCGATTTGCGGCAACACCTGGTTTGCCAACTGGAGCAAAATTTCGCCCTGCGGCGTAAAGCGCAGAGGCTGACTTTTACGGATAAAAAGACGAAAGCCGAGGCGTTGCTCCAGATCGCTGAACTGGTGAGAAAGGGCGGATTGGGTCTGATGCAACGTCGCCGCTGCGGCTGCCAGCGAACCACTATTCCGCAACGCCTGGAGCGTTTTCAGGTGTTTAATCTCGATCATGAAAGTCCTTCACTTCGGCATGAACAAATTGCGCTTGAGGAATATACAGTAACCGCCAATTATGGATGTGTAAACATCTGGACGGCTAAAATCCTTCGTCTTTTAAATTTATGGTGCGTTGGCTTCGTTTCCTCACCCCAGTCACTTACTTCAGTAAGCTCCTGGGGATGAGCAAACTTGCCGCCTTCCCTAAATTCAAAATCCATAGGATTTACATATAATTAGAGGAAGAAAAATGACAATATTGAATCACACCCTCGGTTTCCCTCGCGTTGGCCTGCGTCGCGAGCTGAAAAAAGCGCAAGAAAGCTACTGGGCGGGAAATTCTTCCCGTGAGGAATTGCTGGCCGTTGGCCGCGAGCTGCGCGCCCGCCACTGGGATCAGCAGAAGCAGGCGGGCATTGACCTGCTGCCGGTGGGCGATTTTGCCTGGTACGATCACGTGCTAACCACCAGCCTGTTGCTCGGTAACGTTCCGGCGCGTCATCAAAATAAAGACGGCTCGGTTGATATCGATACCTTATTCCGCATTGGTCGTGGTCGCGCCCCGACGGGTGAGCCAGCGGCGGCGGCAGAAATGACCAAATGGTTTAATACCAACTATCACTACATGGTGCCGGAGTTCACCAAAGGTCAGCAGTTCAAACTGACCTGGACCCAACTGCTGGATGAAGTGGACGAAGCGCTGGCGCTCGGCCACAAGGTGAAGCCTGTACTGCTTGGGCCGGTAACTTACCTGTGGCTGGGGAAAGTGAAGGGCGAACAGTTTGACCGCCTGACCCTGCTCAACGACATTCTGCCGGTTTATCAGCAGGTGCTGGCCGAGCTGGCGAAACGCGGTATTGAGTGGGTACAGATTGATGAACCCGCGCTGGTACTGGAGCTGCCGCAGGTTTGGCTGAACGCCTTCAAACCCGCGTATGACGCGCTGGCAGGGCAGGTAAAATTACTGCTAACCACTTATTTTGAAGGCGTAACGCCGAACCTGGATACCATTATCGCGCTGCCGGTGCAGGGTCTGCACGTTGATTTCGTTCATGGCAAAGATGACGTTGCCGGGCTGCACCAACGCCTGCCTGCCGACTGGCTGCTGTCAGCCGGTTTGGTAAACGGTCGTAACGTCTGGCGCGCCGATCTCAGCGAAAAATATGCACAAATTAAAGACATCGTCGGGAAACGTGCTCTGTGGGTGGCTTCTTCCTGCTCTCTGCTGCACAGCCCAATCGATCTCAGTGTGGAAACCCGCCTTGATGCCGAAGTGAAGAGCTGGTTTGCCTTCGCGCTGCAAAAGTGCGGCGAGCTGGCGCTGCTGCGCGATGCTCTGAACAGCGGCGATACGGCGGCAATTGTGGAATGGAGCGCACCGATCCAGGCGCGTCGTCACTCTACCCGCGTACACAACGCCGCAGTGGAAAAACGTCTGGCGGCGATCACCGCGCAAGACAGCCAGCGCGCCAACGCTTACCCGGTTCGCGCCGAGGCGCAGCGTGCCCGCTTTAATCTACCGGCATGGCCGACCACTACGATCGGTTCATTCCCGCAAACCACCGAAATTCGCGGTCTGCGGCTGGATTTCAAAAAGGGCAACCTGGATGCTGGTCACTACCGTACCGGTATCGCCGAACATATAAAACAGGCGATCGTTGAACAGGAACGTCTGGGCCTCGATGTGCTGGTGCACGGTGAAGCCGAGCGTAATGACATGGTGGAATACTTTGGCGAGCATCTGGATGGTTTTGTCTTTACCCAGAACGGTTGGGTGCAGAGCTATGGTTCTCGCTGCGTGAAGCCGCCGGTGGTAATTGGCGACGTCAGCCGCCCGGAAGCGATCACCGTGGAGTGGGCGAAGTACGCGCAGTCGCTTACCGACAAGCCGGTAAAAGGTATGTTGACCGGTCCTGTGACCATTCTTTGCTGGTCATTCCCGCGTGAAGACGTGACGCGTGAAACCATCGCCAAGCAGATTGCGCTGGCGCTGCGTGATGAAGTGGCGGATCTGGAAGCGGCGGGTATCGGTATTATTCAGATTGATGAACCGGCGCTGCGCGAAGGTCTGCCGTTGCGTCGCAGCGACTGGGCCGAGTATCTGGCGTGGGGGGTAGAAGCCTTCCGCATTAACGCGGCGGTGGCGAAGGATGAAACTCAGATCCACACCCACATGTGTTACTGCGAGTTCAACGACATCATGGATTCCATTGCGGCGCTGGACGCGGATGTGATCACCATTGAGACCTCACGCTCCGACATGGAGTTGCTGGAATCGTTTGAAGAGTTCGACTACCCCAACGAAATTGGGCCGGGTGTCTACGATATTCACTCGCCGAACGTCCCGAGCGTGGAGTGGATTGAGGCCCTGCTGAAGAAGGCGGAGCAGCGTATTCCGGCGGAGCGGCTGTGGGTGAACCCGGACTGCGGCCTGAAAACCCGAGGCTGGCCGGAAACCCGTGCCGCACTGGCGAATATGGTGAAGGCCGCGCAGAACTTGCGTCAGGCTTAAAAACAAAACGGAGGCTAACGCCTCCGTTTTGATGATCGGTTTGCCTGGCGATACTTATTTCTTCTCGCCGTATTGCGCGAACCACTCCAGCATTCTCTGCCAGCCATCTTTGGCGGACTCTTCGTGGTAGCTCGGGCGGTAATCGGCATTAAATGCATGCCCGGCATCGGGATAAACCACAATTTCCGCTTTTGCATTAGCGGCGCGTAGCGCCTGACGCATAGTTTCGACGGTAACCTGAGGAATACTGGTGTCCTGACCACCATAAAGCCCCAGAACAGGAGCGTTAAGATCGGTGGCGATATCAACGGGATGTTTCGGCGAGTTGAGGGTCTTATCGCCTACCAGTTTGCCATACCACGCTACCGCTGCTTTTAACTGCGGATTGTGCGCTGCATACAGCCAGGTGATGCGTCCACCCCAGCAAAAACCTGTGATCATTAATCGATGCGCGTCACCGCCGTTGCGGGAGGCCCAACTGGCGACGTGGTCCAGATCGGCTAGTACCTGAGCGTCAGGCACTTTGGCGACAAGGCCGCTGAGCAGCGTGGGGATATCGGCAAAGTCATTGGGATCGCCTTCGCGGAAATAGAGCTCTGGCGCGATAGCCAGATACCCTTCCAGGGCCAGACGGCGGCAAACGTCACGAATGTGTTCATGAATGCCAAAAATCTCCTGCACGACAATGACCACGGGCAGGGGGCCATCGGTCTGTTTTGGTCGTGCGTGATACGCTGGCATATCATCGCCTTGTGAAGGTATGGACGTTACACCGGCGATAATTGCGTTATCCGGTGTGTGAACCGTAGTAGACGTCGGTGGAGATACAGCAGGTGCAAAGCCAGATTGTCGTGTGGTCATGGTATTCTCCGTACCCTTAAATATTCAGCCAAAAAGCGCATTATTAACTATAGACATATGCAACGAACCACATTGCCTTAAACGGTCTATCTTTTGTGCAAGGCGTCCTTACATCACGTCATTTATGTGATGCGTATCACTATTTCATGGTAATCGAATGCAATTGATTTACATCATGGTGATGTCTGTCACGAAAATTTGTTTATGCCTTCGGTAAAGTGTGTTTTTGCTTCTTCTGACAAAACCGATTCACAGAGGAGTTTTTATGTCTAAGTCTGATGTTTTTCATCTCGGCCTCACTAAGAACGATTTACAAGGGGCCCAGCTCGCTATCGTCCCTGGCGACCCGGAGCGTGTGGAAAAGATCGCCGCGCTGATGGATAAGCCGGTTAAGCTGGCATCCCATCGCGAGTTCACGACCTGGCGTGCTGAGCTGGATGGTAAAGCCGTGATCGTTTGCTCTACCGGTATCGGCGGCCCGTCCACCTCTATTGCCGTAGAAGAACTGGCGCAACTGGGCATTCGTACCTTCCTGCGTATCGGTACGACTGGCGCAATTCAGCCGCACATCAATGTTGGCGACGTGCTGGTCACCACTGCGTCTGTCCGTCTGGATGGTGCAAGCCTGCACTTCGCGCCAATGGAATTCCCGGCCGTTGCTGACTTCGAGTGCACCACTGCGCTGGTGGAAGCGGCGAAATCTATCGGTGCGACTACCCACGTGGGCGTCACCGCGTCATCTGACACCTTCTATCCGGGCCAGGAGCGTTATGACACCTTCTCTGGTCGCGTAGTGAGCCGTTTCAAAGGCTCGATGGAAGAGTGGCAGTCCATGGGGGTCATGAACTACGAAATGGAATCCGCAACGTTGCTGACCATGTGTGCCAGCCAGGGCCTGCGTGCCGGTATGGTTGCTGGTGTTATCGTGAACCGTACTCAGCAAGAGATCCCCAATGCGGAAACGATGAAACAAACGGAAAGCCACGCGGTGAAAATCGTGGTGGAAGCTGCCCGCCGTTTACTGTAATTCTCACTTCTGTTCAAAAAGGCCGACGTGTTCGGCCTTTTTATTTTGCGTAGTGCCTCGCAGGAAATTCCTTTTAAACTGGACGTTTATACAGCACAATTCTATTTTGTGCGGGTAAGCCGTTGCTGTAAGGGGGCGTTGTGGATATTTCAATTATGATGAGTGCTGTGTTGGCGTTAGCCGCAGGGCTGCTGGTGGGGTGGCTGGCGACAAAAGCGCGGGCCGATCAGATCCGTGCCGACCTCATCGAAGAGCGACGTGAACTGGATATTGCGTTAAGCGCTGCCCGGCAACAACTCGCACAGGAAGCCCACTGGCGCGACGAGTGCGAGCTACTCAATAACGAATTACGCAGCCTGCACAGCATCAACACCTCTCTGGAAGCCGATCTCCGTGAAGTCACTACCCGGCTGGAAGCGACGCAGCAGCATGCGGAAGATAAAATCCGCCAGATGATCAACAGCGAACAGCGCCTGAGTGAACAGTTTGAAAACCTGGCGAACCGCATTTTTGAGCACAGCAACCGCCGCGTCGATGAGCAAAACCGCCAAAGCCTGAACAGCCTGCTGGCGCCGCTTCGTGAACAGCTGGACGGTTTTCGTCGTCAGGTTCAGGATAGCTTCGGCAAAGAAGCGCAGGAACGTCATACTCTGGCGCATGAAATTCGTAATCTTCAGCAACTGAACGCGCAGATGGCGCAGGAAGCGGTAAACCTGACGCGGGCCTTAAAAGGCGATAACAAAACGCAGGGCAACTGGGGGGAGGTGGTACTCACGCGGGTGCTTGAAGCCTCTGGTCTGCGTGAAGGTTATGAATACGAAACTCAGGTTAGCATTGAAAATGATGCCCGTTCGCGTATGCAGCCCGATGTCATTGTCCGGCTACCCCAGGGGAAAGATGTGGTGATCGACGCAAAAATGACGTTGGTTGCCTATGAGCGCTATTTTAACGCGGAAGATGAATATACCCGCGAGAGCGCGTTGCAGGAGCACATCGCCTCAGTGCGAAACCATATTCGTCTGCTGGGCCGAAAAGATTATCAACAGCTTCCCGGGCTGCGTTCGCTTGACTACGTGCTGATGTTTATTCCCGTCGAACCTGCTTTTTTGCTGGCGCTGGACAGGCAACCTGAACTGATAACCGAGGCGCTTAAAAATAACATTATGCTGGTCAGCCCCACCACGTTGTTAGTGGCATTGCGCACGATCGCCAACCTGTGGCGCTACGAGCATCAGAGCCGTAATGCGCAACAAATTGCCGATCGGGCCAGTAAACTTTATGACAAGATGCGCTTGTTTGTGGATGATATGTCGGCGATTGGCCAAAGTCTGGATAAAGCCCAGGACAACTACCGACAAGCGATGAAAAAACTCTCTTCAGGCCGTGGAAACGTCCTGTCACAGGCAGAGGCGTTTCGCAGTTTAGGTGTGGAAATTAAGCGCGAGATAAATCCTGAGCTGGCTGAACAAGCCACTACGCAGGATGAAGAGTACCGCTTGCGCTCGGTCCCTGAGACGCAACAGGATGCGCCTTACCCTGATGACGAAGCGGTAAATCAGCAATCAAACTAGTCCGTTTGGGGTAGTTGAACGGGGTAGAAGGGTAGGGCAAATTGGCCCAATCTGTTACACTTCTTGAACATTTTTTGAATGAGCAGGCACTGAGATGGTGGATAATTCACAAGAAACGACGCACTTTGGCTTTCAGACCGTCGCTAAAGAGCAGAAAGCTGACATGGTGGCCCACGTTTTTCATTCTGTGGCCTCGAAATATGACGTTATGAATGACTTAATGTCATTTGGCATTCATCGTTTGTGGAAGCGCTTCACCATTGATTGCAGTGGCGTGCGTCGCGGTCAAACCGTTCTGGATTTGGCGGGCGGTACGGGCGACCTGACGGCGAAATTCTCTCGCATGGTGGGTGAAACCGGTAAAGTCGTACTGGCGGATATCAATGACTCAATGCTCAAAATGGGTCGCGAAAAGCTGCGTAATATCGGCGTAGTGGGTAACGTTGAGTACGTTCAGGCGAACGCGGAAGCACTGCCTTTCCCTGATAACACGTTTGACTGCATTACCATTTCTTTCGGTCTGCGCAACGTAACGGATAAAGACAAAGCTTTACGATCCATGTATCGCGTGTTGAAGCCGGGCGGACGTTTACTGGTGCTGGAGTTCTCCAAGCCGATTATCGAACCGCTGAGCAAGGCCTACGATGCTTATTCTTTCCATGTTCTGCCGCGCATCGGTTCCATGGTCGCAAGCGATGCGGACAGTTACCGCTATTTGGCGGAGTCTATTCGCATGCATCCCGATCAGGACACGCTAAAAGCAATGATGCAAGATGCCGGGTTCGAAAGCGTTGATTACTACAACCTGACGGCTGGTGTCGTTGCGCTGCATCGTGGTTACAAGTTCTGACAGGAGATTGGGGATGCCTTTAAAACCCTTAGTGACCGCAGGCGTTGAAAATCTGCTCAATACCTTTCTGTATCGTTCTCCTGCGCTGAAATCAGCCCGAACGCGTTTACAGAGCAAGGTGCTGCGTGTTGATCTTAAAGGATTTTCAACACCCTTAGTCCTGGTGTTTAGTGAGCGCCAGGTCGATGTGCTGGGGGCATGGGAAGGCGAAGCCGATTGCACAGTAATCACACATGCCAGCGTGTTGCCGAAATTACGCGACCGCCAGCAACTTACCACGCTTATTCGCAGCGGTGAGCTGGAGGTTCAGGGTGATATCCAGGTGGTGCAGAACTTTGTGGCGCTGGCCGATCTGGCTGAGTTTGATCCCGCAGAACTGTTAGCGCCCTATACCGGCGATATCGTCGCGGAGGGGGTCAGCAAAGTCTTGCGTGGCGGCGCGAAGTTCTTGCGCCATAACATTCAGCGCCAGCAGCGCTATGTAGCCGAAGCGATCACCGAAGAGTGGCGTATGGCTCCCGGCTCGCTCGAGGTTGCATGGTTTGCAGAAGAAACGGCAGCCGTTGAACGTGCGGTCGAATCTCTGGCCAAACGGCTGGAAAAACTGGAGGCCAAATGACGCCAGGTGAAGTACGGCGCCTTTATTTCATCATTCGCACTTTTTTAAGCTACGGTCTTGATGAACTCATCCCTAAAATGCGTATCACGCTGCCGCTTCGGTTGTGGCGTTACTCGCTGTTCTGGATGCCCAACCAACATAAAGACAAACCGCTGGGAGAAAGGCTGAGACTGGCTTTACAGGAGCTCGGCCCGGTGTGGATCAAATTTGGGCAAATGCTCTCTACCCGTCGTGACCTTTTCCCACCGCACATCGCCGATCAGCTTGCGCTATTGCAGGATCGCGTTGCCCCATTCGATGGGCAGCGAGCGAAAGAACAAATCGAAGAAGCCATGGGCGGGCTGCCCGTCGAGGAGTGGTTTGATGATTTTGAGATCACGCCGCTGGCATCCGCGTCTATTGCTCAGGTCCATACCGCACGACTGAAGTCCAATGGTAAAGAGGTGGTGATCAAAGTTATCCGCCCGGACATACTGCCGGTCATTAAAGCGGATTTAAAACTGATTTACCGCCTTGCGCGCTGGGTTCCTCGTCTGCTACCGGATGGCCGTCGTCTACGGCCAACAGAAGTGGTCCGCGAGTATGAAAAAACGTTGATTGATGAGCTGAACCTGCTGCGCGAATCGGCGAACGCAATTCAGCTGCGACGTAATTTTGAAGATAGCCCGATGCTGTACATCCCGGAAGTGTATTCCGACTATTGCAGTCAGAACATGATGGTGATGGAGCGCATATATGGTATCCCCGTATCGGATGTCGCAACGCTTGAGAAGAATGGCACCAACATGAAGTTGTTGGCTGAACGCGGCGTGCAGGTCTTCTTTACTCAGGTATTTCGCGACAGTTTTTTCCATGCGGACATGCATCCTGGGAATATTTTCGTGAGTTATGAGCACCCTGAAAACCCGAAATACATTGGCATTGATTGCGGGATTGTGGGTTCTTTAAATAAAGAAGATAAGCGCTATCTTGCTGAAAACTTTATTGCGTTCTTTAACCGAGACTACCGCAAAGTTGCCGAACTGCACGTGGATTCAGGTTGGGTTCCGCCTGATACCAACGTTGAAGAGTTTGAATTTGCAATCCGTACCGTGTGCGAGCCGATATTCGAAAAACCGCTGGCGGAGATTTCCTTTGGCCACGTGCTGTTGAATCTGTTTAACACCGCGCGTCGATTCAATATGGAAGTCCAGCCTCAGTTGGTTTTGCTCCAGAAGACGCTGCTGTACGTTGAAGGTGTCGGACGACAACTCTATCCGCAGTTAGATTTGTGGAAAACGGCCAAGCCGTTTCTCGAATCCTGGATTAAAGATCAGGTCGGTATTCCTGCGCTCGTAAGGGCATTTAAAGAAAAAGCTCCGTTCTGGGTTGAAAAAATGCCAGAAATACCTGAACTGGTGTATGACAGTTTGCGCCAGGGCAAATATTTACAGCACAGTGTTGATAAGATTGCCCGCGAGCTTCACGCGAATCATGTGCGTCAGGGACAATCCCGTTATTTATTGGGCATTGGCGCAACATTGCTGTTAAGTGGAACATTCCTGCTGGTAAGCCGCCCTGAGTGGGGGCTTATGCCGGGCTGGTTAATGGCGGGAGGCGTCATAGCCTGGATAATCGGCTGGCGCAAAATGCGCTGAATTTTTCATCGCCCAAGGCAGGCCGTGTAACGTATACTACGGCCTTATTAATTCATCATCTATGACAGAGGAACATGTATGGGTGGTATCAGTATTTGGCAGTTGTTGATCATTGCCGTCATCGTTGTACTGCTATTTGGCACCAAGAAACTCGGCTCCATCGGTTCCGATCTTGGCGCGTCTATTAAAGGCTTCAAAAAAGCGATGGGTGATGATGAACCTAAGCAAGATAAAACCAGCCAGGACGCTGATTTTACTGCTAAATCCATTACCGATAAGCAGGGCGAAGTGAAAAAGGAAGACGCCAAAAGCCAAGATAAAGAGCAGGTATAATCCGTGTTTGATATCGGTTTTAGCGAACTGTTATTGGTATTCGTGATCGGCCTCATTGTCCTGGGGCCGCAACGATTACCCGTGGCGGTAAAAACGGTTGCTGGCTGGGTTCGCGCTTTGCGTTCCCTTGCAACTACTGTTCAGAACGAACTGACCCAGGAGCTTAAGCTTCAGGAATTCCAGGACAGCCTGAAGAAAGTAGAGAAAGCGAGCCTGACAAATCTGACCCCGGAGCTGAAAGCATCAATGGATGAGCTGCGTGAAGCGGCGGAGTCGATGAAGCGTTCTTATAGCGTGCACGATCCTGAGAAAGCCAGCGATGAAGCGCACACTATCCATAATCCGGTGGTGAAAGACGGTGAAGCGCAGCGAGAAGGGGTCACCCCAGCTGCCGCTGAAAACCAGGCCAGTTCGCCGGAGCAAAAACCGGAATCCACGGGTGCTAAAACGCCAGAGCCGACGGAAAACACTTCCGCCACGTTGATGGATGCAGAAAAGAAAGCTGCCGCACCTGTTGTC
Source organism: Citrobacter sp. W9 (assembly GCF_026719375.1). Taxonomy (NCBI): domain Bacteria; kingdom Pseudomonadati; phylum Pseudomonadota; class Gammaproteobacteria; order Enterobacterales; family Enterobacteriaceae; genus Citrobacter; species Citrobacter sp. W9. The sequence continues at coordinate 74,486 of NZ_JAPPTE010000019.1, forward strand.
GAATCCTCCCCCTCGTCGAGTGATAAACCGTAAACATGGCTGTAGAAGATACCCAACCGCTCATCACGCATCTTATTGAGCTGCGTAAGCGACTCCTGAACTGCATTATTGCTGTGTTCGTGATCTTTCTGGCATTGGTGTACTTTGCCAACGACATTTACCATATGGTTGCGGCGCCGTTGATCAAACAGATGCCGCAGGGCGCAACAATGATCGCCACCGATGTGGCCTCGCCGTTCTTTACCCCGATAAAGTTAACCTTCATGGTGTCGCTGATTCTGTCAGCGCCAGTGATCCTCTATCAGGTCTGGGCATTCATTGCGCCTGCTTTGTACAAACATGAACGTCGCCTGGTTGTGCCGTTGTTGGTCTCCAGTTCGTTATTGTTCTACATCGGTATGGCATTCGCCTATTTTGTCGTCTTCCCGTTGGCGTTTGGTTTCCTTGCCAATACGGCTCCGCAAGGCGTACAGGTATCGACAGACATTGCCAGCTATCTCAGTTTCGTAATGGCGCTGTTTATGGCTTTCGGTGTCTCTTTTGAGGTTCCTGTCGCCATTGTGCTGCTATGCTGGATGGGCATTACGACGCCTGAAGACTTACGCAAGAAACGCCCTTACGTTGTAGTGGGGGCATTTGTCGTCGGGATGCTATTGACCCCGCCAGATGTCTTCTCGCAAACGCTGTTGGCGATACCGATGTACTGCCTGTTTGAGGTGGGTGTGTTCTTCTCTCGATTCTATGTCGGTAAGCGACGTACGCGAGATGAGGATAACGAGGCTGAAGAAGCAAAAGAAGCTGAAGCCACCGAGAAAACTGAAGAATAAACGCAACCGCCCGTCAGGGCGGTTGTCATATGGGAGGAAGCATGTTTGATATTGGCGTTAATTTAACCAGTTCACAATTTGCGAAAGACCGGGATGAGGTCATGGCGCGCGCCTTTGCTGCGGGCGTAAACGGTATGCTTCTGACCGGAACAAACCTGCACGAAAGCCAGCAGGCTTTAACGTTGGCGCAGCATTATCCGCATTGCTGGTCCACGGCTGGCGTGCACCCGCATGACAGCAGCCAATGGCAGTCCTCAACAGAAGCAGAAATTATTGCGCTGGCAAACCATTCACAGGTGGTCGCTATTGGTGAGTGCGGCCTGGATTTCAATCGCAATTTCTCCACGCCGCAGGAGCAGGAGCGTGCTTTTGTGGCACAACTGCGCATTGCTGCTGAACTGCAGATGCCGGTTTTCATGCATTGTCGGGACGCCCATGAGCGTTTTCTGACGTTACTGGAGCCATGGCTGGACAGCCTGCCTGGTGCGGTGCTGCACTGCTTTACAGGCTCGCGCCAGGAGATGCAGGACTGTGTAGACCGCGGTCTTTACATTGGTATCACCGGGTGGGTGTGTGATGAGCGCCGGGGGATGGAACTGCGTGAGCTGCTGCCCTTTATCCCGGTTGAGAGATTGCTGATCGAAACCGATGCGCCCTACTTACTTCCCCGGGATTTAACGCCTAAACCAGCGTCACGGCGCAATGAACCTGCGCACCTACCCCATATTCTTGAGCGTATTGCCCACTGGCGCGGCGAGGATCCTCAATGGTTGTCAGCAACCATTGATGCGAACGTCAGAACGCTGTTTGAAGTGACTTTCTAAGGCGACTTAAATTTTTCGAAAGCCGGTGTTTTTCACGCTCTGCTTAACCTCTTTATTCAATAGGTTAAGCAGCAGCATGGAACGCGCTTCGCCATCGGGTTCGGTAAAGATCGCTTTCAACCCCTCAAACGCACCTTCGGTAATAATCACACTGTCCCCCGGATGAGGGGTTTCAGGGTCAACAATACCTTCAGGTTTATAGATGGAAAGTTGATGAATGACGGGAGAAGGAACGGTCGCCGGCGTCGCACCGAAACGGACGAAATGGCTGACACCACGCGTGGCATTGATGGTGGTGGTGTGGATCACTTCCGGGTCGAACTCGACAAACATATAATTAGGGAATAGGGGTTCACTGACTGTGGTCCGTTTACCGCGCACCATTTTTTCCAGGGTGATCATAGGCGTCAGGCAGTTCACCGCCTGTCTTTCCAGATGTTCCTGGGCTCGCTGAAGTTGCCCACGTTTGCAGTACAGTAAATACCAGGATTGCATAATAACTCTTATCCGCTTGTTCTGAGCGCCAGCATAGCAAAAGCCATGAGTTAAGTTAATTATACCCGCCGCAAAGCAGGCTGAAACCCAATGGGTATATACTCCCAGGCCTGATATGTATCGCCAGAGTTCACGCTAATTTAACAAAAATACAGCATCACAATGATGAACGCCGTATAATGAAGCGCTTACGAAGAGGCCACAATGGACGCCATGAAATATCACGATTTACGCGACTTCCTGACGCTGCTTGAACAGCAGGGCGAGCTCAAACGCATTTCGCTTGAGGTGGATCCCCATCTGGAGATCACTGAAATTGCCGATCGCACCTTGCGTGCCGGTGGGCCTGCGTTACTGTTTGAAAATCCTAAAGGCTATACAATGCCGGTGCTGTGTAACCTGTTTGGCACACCGAAGCGTGTGGCGATGGGGATGGGGCAAGAAGATGTCTCGGCGCTACGGGAAGTTGGTAAGCTGTTGGCGTTTTTGAAAGAGCCTGAGCCACCGAAAGGATTTCGCGATCTGTTCGATAAGCTGCCGCAGTTTAAGCAGGTGTTGAACATGCCGACTAAGCGGTTACGCGGCGCGCCTTGCCAGCAAAAAATCTATTCAGGCGATGAAGTCGACTTAAACCGTATTCCGATTATGACCTGCTGGCCAGAGGATGCTGCGCCGCTGATTACCTGGGGGCTGACCGTTACGCGCGGCCCGCATAAAGAGCGGCAGAATCTCGGTATCTATCGTCAGCAGCTGATTGGCAAAAACAAGCTCATTATGCGCTGGCTTTCCCATCGCGGCGGCGCGCTTGATTATCAGGAGTGGCGCGCGGCGCATCCTGGTGAACGGTTCCCGGTTTCTGTGGCCTTGGGAGCAGACCCGGCAACAATTCTGGGCGCTGTTACACCTGTCCCGGATACATTATCTGAGTACGCATTTGCCGGGCTGTTGCGTGGCACCAAAACCGAAGTGGTCAAATGTATTTCCAACGATCTGGAAGTGCCTGCCAGTGCTGAAATTGTGCTGGAAGGCTATATCGAACCGGGTGAAATGGCCCCGGAAGGACCATATGGCGATCATACTGGTTACTACAATGAAGTAGATAGCTTCCCGGTCTTTACCGTCACGCACGTTACTCAGCGTGAAGATGCAATTTATCACTCTACCTACACCGGACGCCCGCCGGATGAGCCCGCAGTGCTTGGCGTGGCGCTGAATGAAGTCTTCGTGCCTATTCTGCAAAAGCAGTTTCCGGAAATCGTCGACTTTTACCTGCCTCCGGAAGGCTGCTCATATCGCCTGGCCGTGGTGACGATGAAAAAACAGTACGCTGGTCATGCCAAACGCGTCATGATGGGTGTCTGGTCGTTTTTGCGTCAGTTTATGTACACCAAATTTGTTATTGTCTGCGATGATGACGTCAACGCACGCGACTGGAATGATGTGATTTGGGCGATTACGACGCGTATGGACCCGGCCCGGGATACTGTACTGGTAGAGAATACACCCATTGATTACCTGGATTTTGCCTCGCCGGTTTCCGGTCTTGGTTCAAAAATGGGGCTGGATGCCACCAATAAATGGCCGGGCGAAACCCAACGCGAATGGGGACGTCCGATAAAAAAAGATCCTGAAGTCACTGCACGTATTGACGCAATTTGGGATGAACTGGCCATCTTTAATGACGGCAAAAGCGCCTGAGGCGCGATCGTTTTGCCTATTGATCCGACAGAGAGAGCGCATGACAACCTTAAGCTGTAAAGTGACCTCGGTAGAAGCTATCACTGACACCGTATATCGCGTTCGTTTAGTGCCAGACGCGGCGTTTTCCTTTCGTGCCGGCCAGTATTTAATGGTCGTGATGGACGAACGAGATAAGCGCCCGTTCTCCATGGCATCTACGCCGGACGAGCAGGGGTTCATTGAACTGCACGTTGGCGCTTCTGAGCTAAATCTGTACGCCATGGCCGTGATGGACCGCATTCTGAAAGACCGGGAAATTAAGGTCGACATTCCGCATGGCGAAGCCTGGCTACGTGATGAGGACGAACGACCGTTGCTCCTGATTGCCGGCGGGACGGGATTCTCTTACGCGCGTTCCATTCTGCTTACCGCGCTGGCGCGCAATCCAAATCGCGATATCACTATTTACTGGGGCGGGCGCGAAGAGAAGCATCTCTACGATCTCTCTGAGCTGGAAGCGCTGTCAGTAAATCACCCGAATCTGCGCGTTGAGCCAGTGGTAGAACAGCCTGAAGAAGGCTGGCGTGGCCGTACGGGCACCGTATTAACGGCAGTATTACAGGATTACGGTACCCTGGCGGAACACGATATCTACATTGCCGGACGTTTTGAAATGGCTAAAATCGCGCGCGATCTGTTCTGCAATGAACGCAGTGCGCGTGAAGACCGCCTGTTTGGCGACGCGTTCGCGTTTATTTAAGCGCTGTGCGCCGGAGCCCTTCCGGCGCATTCATTACTCACCTTACTTCTACTAACAGGGTGCAAGCCCGGTCTCGTTGCCTCTCTTATCTCACCGGTTTTTTAGTAAACTTTTTTTGGCTATCTATTAATCATAAAAATAAGCTTTTGTGACGGAGCTCTTTTTGTTTAGTAAACAAAGTTGGCAAGCTATGCAGCATCACATTACAAGGCGCAAACGAGGGAAAAACCATGAGGCTTGGCCTGGATATTGGCGGGACTAAAATCGAAGCGGTAGTGATTGATAATACGGGGGAAATTGTTTATCGCGAGCGATGCGTAACCCCAAAGCAGAGCTATGACGATTTTTTCCACGCCGTAACGGAGATGATTGCTAAGGCCAGGCAGGCCGTTAATCAGCCTTTCTCGGTTGGCGTTGGGGTGCCCGGTGCGGTGGATAGCGAAGGGTTAATCAAAAACTCCAACATTCTGGTACTGAATCAGCAGAGCTTTGCGCAAGATCTTGAGCAAGCGTTAGGGATGGCTGTGCCCGTCACCAACGATGCTAACTGCTTTACGCTGTCAGAGGCGATGGACGGCAGCGGATATGGACACAGCGTCGTTTTTGGCGTCATCCTCGGTACCGGTTGCGGCGGCGGTGTGTGTATCGATAACCGCCTGATTTCCGGCCCTAACGCCTGCGCAGGCGAGTGGGGGCATAATGCCTTGCCGCGTTATCATGAATCCCGGGATGGGGCCGCAGTGACATGCTATTGCGGACAGTTGAACTGTATCGAAAGCTTTATTTCCGGCAGCGGCCTGGAACGCCAGTATTTGAACCACACCGCGCAACATGCGGGTGTGCCACAAATTATGCGACAGGTAGAATCGGGTGATGCAGATGCCTGTTTGTTATGGGAACGCTATTGCGATCAACTGGCGCGGGCGTTGGCAAGCGTGGTGAATACGCTCGATCCCGATGTGATTGTGTTGGGGGGCGGGGTATCTAATATCGATTTACTGTATTCTGGCTTGCAGGCGCGAGTAGCACAGTACGTATTTGGTAAACAGTGCCGTACACCGATCGTTCCGGCCAGACACGGCGACAGCAGCGGCGTGCGTGGTGCCGCCTGGCTGGGGGCGCAACGAGCCTGCGTATAAATCAATGAGAGTGAAATGACGAAACCTGTACGTATCAGAGACATTGCCGAAGCATGTGGGGTCTCAGTTGGCGCTGTTTCCCGCGCCCTAAAAGGGCAGCCGGGGCTGCGTGAAGATACCCGGTTGCGCATTATTTCTGTGGCGCAGCAGCAGGGTTATGATTTTTCCCGCTTGCGCAGCGACAAGATCAAACGCGTCCTGTTTTTGCTGCATCGTCAGCACAATATCAGCCGCGCATTACCATTTTACTCCCAACTGCTGTTAGGTATAGAAGATCTTTGTCGCGAGAATGGTATTGCGCTGAGCTTTCTGTCTATCGGTCCGGGTGATACGGTGAGTGAGCAGGTGATGCTGCACCAGCCGGATGCGCTGATCTGCGCCGGATTTTTTGAGCCTGAATTGCTTGGGCTGCTGCAACAGATGAAACTGCCGCTGGTGCTGGTGGATCTCTGGGCGCCTGGCCTGCCTTGTGTCAATCCGGACAATACCCAGGGCGGCTATCTGGCCACGCAACACCTGATTGCACAAGGTCGCAACCGCATCGCGTTTCTTGCCAGTACACTTTCTCACTACAGTATTCGTCAGCGTGAGAAGGGCTATCGTCAGGCATTGTATGAAGCCCGGTTGCTGATGCCGCCAGAGTACGAAGCCATCGCGCCGCCGTTGCTCGATACCGAGCAATCTTTGGTAGAGGCGGTTAATGAGCTGCTCAGGTTGCCGGAGCCACCCGATGCCATTTTTGCCTATAACGATGCGGCAGCGATGGTTGTTCAAAGAGTGTGCGCGCAGCAGGGCATACGTATCCCGGAAGACCTTGCGCTGGTAGGGTTTGATGATATTGATGCCGCAGCCTGGTCACATCCGCCGCTGAGCACTATCGCGGTTGATAAGCAACAGCTGGGTCGGGAAGCGCTGCGTTTACTGTTGGAAGAGAAGCAGGAAGAGAATCTGCTGCTGCCGGTGCAGTTAGTGGTACGTGGTAGTTCAGGGAAATAAAAAACCCGCCCCTGACAGGCGGGAAGAACGGCAACTAAATTTTCTCTCTTCGCCATTGGCACCATAACTGTGTTGGCTGCGCTCATTCACCCGAATCACTTACTACACGTAAGCTCATCGGGATTCATTCACTTGCCGCCTTGTTCTGGCACCAATGCCTTTGAGATAACATTTCGTAGGCCGGGCAAGCGAAGCGCCCCCGGCGTGCCTTGATTAAACTCGCTCGAATACCGTCGCGATGCCCTGACCTAACCCGATACACATCGTCGCCAGACCAAACTGTACGTCTTTGCGTTCCATCAGATTGAGCAGGGTAGTGCTGATACGCGCACCGGAACAACCCAGCGGGTGACCCAATGCGATCGCCCCGCCGTTGAGGTTGATCTTCTCGTCGATCTGCTCCATCAGCCCCAGATCTTTAATACACGGCAGGATCTGGGCGGCAAAAGCTTCATTCATCTCAAACAAGCCGATGTCGCTGGTGGAGAGTCCCGCTTTTTTCAGCGCCAGCTTTGAAGCCGGAACCGGACCGTAACCCATGATGGAAGGGTCGCAGCCGACAACGGCCATTGAACGAATTCGGGCACGCGGCGTCAGACCCAGGTCACGGGCACGGCTTTCGCTCATGACCAGCATCGCGGCAGCACCATCGGAAAGCGCGGAAGAGGTACCGGCCGTCACTGTGCCGCTAACCGGATCGAATGCCGGGCGCAGGGTAGAAAGCGCTTCAACCGTGGTCTCCGGGCGGATAACTTCATCGTAGTTAAACTGCTTCAGCACGCCGTCTGCATCATGACCGCCAGTCGGGATGATTTCATTTTTAAATGCGCCAGACTGTGTAGCAGCCCAGGCGCGAGCGTGTGAACGCGCGGCGAAGGCATCCTGCATTTCACGGCTAATACCGTGCATGCGGGAGAGCATTTCCGCCGTCAGGCCCATCATCCCCGCGGCTTTCGCCACGTTGCGGCTCATACCCGGGTGGAAATCAACGCCGTGACTCATCGGCACATGGCCCATATGTTCCACGCCGCCAATCAGGCACGCCTGAGCATCGCCGGTCATGATCATGCGTGCTGCATCATGCAGCGCCTGCATGGATGAACCACACAGACGGTTAACGGTCACTGCCGGTACTGAATGTGGGATTTCCGCCAGTAGTGACGCGTTACGAGCGATATTGAAACCCTGCTCCAGCGTTTGCTGCACGCAGCCCCAGTAAATATCATCAAGCGCGGATGGCTCCAGCGCCGGATTACGCGCCAGCAGGCTACGCATTAAATGTGCGGAGAGGTCTTCTGCCCGCACGTTACGAAACGCTCCCCCTTTTGAACGGCCCATCGGGGTACGGATCGCATCAACAATTACAACCTGTTCCATTGTGACTCCTTAAGCCGTTTTCAGGCTGCCAACCGGGCGGGCAGGCTCAACCTGGGGATAATACGGTTCGTTATGGCGCGCTTTATCACGCAGACCGGCCGGAACTTCATACAGTGGGCCTAGGTGCTGATACTGTTGGGCCATATCGAGATACTTCGCGCTGCCGAGCGTATCCAGCCAGCGGAACGCGCCGCCGTGGAACGGAGGGAAGCCCAGGCCATAAACCAGCGCCATATCGGCTTCTGCCGGGCTGGCGATAATGCCTTCTTCCAGACAACGCACCACTTCGTTGACCATTGGGATCATCATGCGGGCGATAATCTCGTCATCGCTGAAGTTGCGTTTCGGTTGGCTGACCTCTGCCAGCAGACCATCAACGGCGGCATCTTCTTCTTTCTTCGGCTTGCCCTTGTTGTCTTCTTTATAACGCCAGAACCCGAGACCGTTTTTCTGTCCGAAACGGTTAGCATCAAACAGGGCATCGATCGCATCGCGATAATCTTTCTGCATACGCTGTGGGAAGCCCGCAGACATCACCGCCTGTGCGTGATGCGCGGTATCGATCCCCACCACGTCCAGCAGATAAGCCGGGCCCATCGGCCAGCCAAACTGTTTTTCCATCACTTTGTCGACTTTGCGGAAATCCGCTCCGTCGCGCAGCAACTGGCTGAAACCGGCAAAATAGGGGAACAGCACGCGGTTGACGAAGAAACCAGGGCAGTCATTGACCACAATTGGCGTTTTGCCCATCTGGCTTGCCCAGGCGACAACCTTAGCGATGGTTTCATCTGAGCTTTTTTCGCCGCGAATGATCTCAACCAACGGCATGCGGTGCACCGGGTTAAAGAAGTGCATGCCACAGAAGTTTTCCGGGCGTTTGAGCACGCTGGCCAGTTCGTTGATTGGAATGGTTGAGGTGTTCGAAGCCAGTACGGTGTCCGGGCGTACCTTATCTTCGGTTTCCGCCAGTACCGCTTTTTTCACTTTCGGGTTTTCCACAACCGCTTCGACTACCACGTCCACACGCTCGAAACCGCTATAGTCGAGGGTTGGATGGATAGTGGAAATCACGCCCGCCATTTTCAGGCCGTCAATCTTGCCGCGCTCGAGCTGTTTGTTCAGCAGCTTGGCCGCTTCGGTCATGCCCAGCGTTAATGATTTGTCGTTGATATCTTTCATCACAACCGGCACGCCTTTCCAGGCCGACTGGTAAGCGATACCGCCGCCCATAATGCCCGCGCCCAGCACCGCCGCTTGCTTTGGCGCCTCAATATTTTTGGTGAGCTTTTTGGCTTTGGCTTTCACGAACTGATCGTTAAGGAAGATCCCAACCAATGCGCGAGCTTCACTGGTGTGCGCCAGTGGAACAAAACTTTTATTTTCCAGGTTCAGCGCTTCTTCACGGCCAAAACGGGCTGCCGCCTCAATCGTTTTCACGGCAGTGATTGGTGCGGGATAATGCTTCCCGGCCGTCTGCGCCACCATACCTTTGGCGATAGTAAAGCTCATCGCCGCTTCAATTTTGCTGAGTTTCAACGGTTCCAGCTTCGGCTGGCGTTTGGCTCTCCAGTCGAGATCGCCGTTAATCGCCTGACGTAATACCGCGATCGCGCCATCAAGCAGTTTCTCGTGTTTCACTACGCCATCGACCAGGCCGATTTTCAGCGCCTGCTCAGCACCAACATCTTTACCCGCAGCAATGATTTCCAGCGCGCTGTCCGCGCCCAGCATACGTGGCATACGTACGGATCCGCCAAAGCCTGGCATGATGCCCAGCTTGGTTTCCGGCAGGCCGATGCGCAGGTCCGGCGTTGCCAGACGGTAATCGGTCGCCAGCACACACTCGCAGCCGCCGCCCAGCGCATAGCCATTTACCGCTGAGAGGGTCGGAACAGGTAGATCTTCCAGACGATTAAAGACGCTGTTGGCAAAATGCAGCCACTGGCTCAACTGTTCTTCAGGCACGAGGAACAATGAAAGGAATTCGGTGATATCGGCACCGACAATAAAGGCTGCTTTGTTAGAGCGCAGCAGCAGCCCTTTTAAATTCGGTTGTTTTTCCAGCACGTCAAGCGCATGGCCCAGGCTGGCAACGGTGGCCGTGTCGAGTTTATTGACCGAACCAGGGGCATCGAACACCAGTTCGGCGATGCCATCTTCCAGCCAGTCGAGGTACAGGGTGTCGCCTTTGTAAAGCATGTCAGTCTCCTGAATCCGCAAGGTGATCTGGTCATACCAGATGAATCGAAGTGTGTGTTTTATGTTAAAAAAATGCAAATGAATGATTAAAGAAATGACGATTTGATCACGCTCGGCAGAAATCACGCACTCACAAAGCGATGTGCTAAGATGCGGAGTCTTGAGGTCAAAAACAGAAGGATAGAAAATGGAATCACTGGCCGCACTCTATAAAAATCATATTGTTACCTTACAAGAGCGGGCGCGCGACGCGCTGGAACGCTTCAAGCTGGATGCGTTACTTATTCACTCTGGCGAACTTGTTAACGTCTTTCTTGACGACCATCCGTACCCGTTTAAGGTCAATCCGCAATTCAAAGCCTGGGTACCCGTAACGCAGGTCCCTAACTGCTGGTTGCTGGTGGATGGTGTGAATAAACCAAAATTGTGGTTCTATCTGCCGGTCGACTACTGGCATAACGTTGAGCCGCTGCCGACCTCGTTCTGGACAGAAGAAATCGAGATCATCGCGCTGCCAAAAGCGGACGGTATCGGTAGCCAACTGCCAGCTGCTCGCGGCAATATCGGTTATATCGGTCCGGTTCCGGAACGTGCGTTGCAACTGGACATCGCGGCCAGCAACATCAACCCGAAAGGGGTAATCGACTACCTGCATTATTACCGCGCCTTTAAAACGGATTACGAACTGGCCTGTATGCGCGAAGCGCAGAAAATGGCGGTGAATGGACACCGTGCCGCGGAAGAAGCGTTCCGTTCCGGGATGAGCGAGTTTGACATCAACCTTGCTTATCTGACCGCGACCGGTCACCGCGACACCGACGTGCCATACAGCAACATCGTTGCGCTTAATGAGCATGCGTCGGTTCTTCATTACACCAAACTGGATCATCAGGCGCCGTCTGAAATTCGCAGCTTCCTGCTGGACGCTGGTGCGGAATATAACGGCTATGCGGCAGACCTGACGCGTACCTGGTCGGCGAAAAGCGACAACGACTATGCGCATCTGGTGAAAGATGTTAACGACGAAGAGCTGGCGCTTATTGCTACCATGAAAGCGGGTACCAGCTACGTGGATTACCACATTCAGTTCCATCAGCGCATCGCGAAGCTGCTGCGTAAGCATCAAATCATCACCGATATGAGTGAAGAGGCGATGGTGGAAAACGATCTTACTGGACCGTTTATGCCGCACGGTATTGGTCACCCGTTGGGTCTGCAGGTGCATGATGTCGCTGGCTTTATGCAGGATGACAGCGGTACCCACCTTGCTGCCCCGTCGAAGTATCCTTACCTGCGCTGCACCCGTGTTCTGCAGCCGGGCATGGTTCTGACCATCGAACCGGGCATCTACTTTATTGAATCACTGCTGGCGCCGTGGCGTGAAGGGCAGTTCAGCAAACACTTCAACTGGCAGAAAATTGAAGCTCTGAAACCGTTCGGCGGTATTCGTATTGAAGACAACGTGGTGGTCCATGAGAACAATATCGAAAACATGACGCGGGATTTAAAACTGGCGTAATGGACAGTTGGTTAATCCCTGCGGCGCCGGTTAGCGTCGTTGAAGAGATCAAAAAAAGCCGCTTTATTACGCTGCTCGCCCATACGGACGGCGTAGAAGCGGCGAAAGCATTCGTTGAGTCCGTCAAAACGGAACACCCGGACGCCCGCCACCATTGTGTGGCATGGGTGGCCGGTGCGCCGAATGACTCGCAGCAGTTGGGCTTTTCAGACGATGGCGAACCGGCGGGAACGGCAGGAAAACCGATGCTCGCGCAACTGATGGGCAGCGGTGTCGGTGAGATTACCGCGGTGGTGGTGCGCTACTACGGCGGTATCCTTCTCGGTACGGGTGGGCTGGTAAAAGCCTACGGTGGCGGTGTGAATCAGGCGTTGCGTCAGTTAACGACACAGCGCAAGACGCCATTAACCGAATATACTTTGCAGTGTGAGTACGGTCAGCTGGCAGGCATAGAAGCTTTGCTGGGTCAGTTTGACGGTAAAGTCGTTGCCAGTGATTACCAGGCTTTTGTTCGGCTCAGGGTGGCGCTTCCTTATGCCAAAGTGGATGAATTTTCGGCAAAACTGGCGGATTTTAGTCGTGGTTCATTGCAATTGTTAGCGATTGAAGAATAATCCCCACCTCATTTTAAAGAACTAAGGAAGCGGTAGAGATGCATTTTCGCGCCATTACCCGAATCGTTGGACTACTGGTCATCTTATTCTCGGGAACAATGATTATCCCCGGACTGGTGGCTCTCATCTATCGCGATGGGGCAGGGCGTGCATTTACCCAAACTTTCTTCGTTGCTCTGGCGATCGGCTCCATGCTGTGGTGGCCGAACCGCAAAGAGAAAGGCGAGCTGAAATCTCGCGAAGGTTTTCTGATTGTCGTCTTGTTCTGGACCGTGCTGGGTAGCGTGGGTGCGCTGCCGTTCATCTTTGCGGAAAGCCCTAACCTGACGATTACCGATGCATTTTTTGAATCCTTTTCCGGATTGACCACCACCGGGGCAACAACGCTGGTGGGGCTGGATTCATTGCCACACGCTATCCTCTTTTATCGACAGATGCTGCAATGGTTCGGCGGGATGGGGATCATCGTGCTGGCGGTGGCTATTCTGCCTATTCTTGGCGTCGGGGGGATGCAGCTCTACCGGGCAGAAATGCCGGGGCCGCTGAAAGATAATAAAATGCGCCCGCGTATTGCCGAAACGGCGAAAACCCTGTGGCTTATCTATGTATTGCTGACGGTGGCATGTGCACTGGCGCTATGGTTTGCCGGGATGCCAGCGTTTGACGCCATTGGGCACAGCTTTGCCACGATTGCGATTGGCGGCTTTTCCACGCACGATGCCAGCGTGGGATATTTCGACAGTCCCACGATCAACACCATCATTGCTATCTTCTTGCTGATCTCCGGCTGTAACTATGGCCTGCACTTCTCTTTATTAAGCGGCCGTAGCCTGAAGGTCTACTGGCGCGATCCGGAATTTCGCATGTTCATCGGCGTGCAGTTGACGCTAGTGGCTGTCTGTACGCTGGTACTGTGGATACACAATACCTACGGTTCAGCGCTCACGACCATCAACCAGGCCTTTTTCCAGGTGGTATCAATGGCGACGACCGCCGGATTTACCACCGACAGCATTGCCCGCTGGCCGCTGTTTCTGCCGGTGTTGTTGTTGTGTTCTGCCTTTATCGGCGGCTGTGCCGGGTCTACGGGCGGTGGCTTGAAAGTGATTCGTATCCTGTTGCTGTTTAAGCAAGGTAACCGCGAGTTGAAACGTCTGGTTCACCCGAATGCTGTTTACAGTATCAAGCTGGGTAACCGTGCGCTGCCGGAGCGAATTCTTGAAGCCGTATGGGGATTCTTTTCTGCCTATGCACTGGTCTTTATTATCAGTATGCTGGCGATTATTGCGACCGGTGTTGATGACTTCTCCGCGTTTGCCTCCGTGGTGGCGACGCTGAATAACCTCGGTCCTGGGCTGGGCGTTGTCGCCGACAACTTTGCCAGTATGAACCCCGTGGCGAAGTGGATCCTGATTGCCAATATGTTGTTTGGTCGTCTGGAGGTCTTTACTCTGCTGGTACTCTTTACCCCTACTTTCTGGCGTGAATAATGGAGTAACACGTGAAAACACTGATTCTTTTTTCTTCCCGGGACGGGCAAACGCGTGAAATCGCCGAGTATCTGGCTTCTGAACTCAAAGAGCTGGGCGTTTGGACGGATGTTGTTAATTTGCATCGCACCGCGGAGCCTGACTGGCAAAATTATGACAGTGTGGTGATTGGCGCCTCGATTCGCTATGGTCATTACCATGCCGCATTTCAGGAGTTTGTGAAAAAGCATGCCACGCGGCTGAATGCGATGCCGAGTGCGTTCTACTCCGTTAACCTGGTTGCCCGTAAACCGGAGAAGCGTACGCCGCAAACCAACAGCTATGCGCGTAAGTTCCTGATGAGTTCGCCGTGGCGGCCGGATCGCAGTGCGGTTATTGCCGGCGCTTTGCTGTATCCCCGCTATCGCTGGTATGACCGTGTGATGATCCAACTGATAATGAAGATGTCAGGCGGTGAAACGGATACGCATAAAGAAGTGGTGTATACCGATTGGGAACAGGTCGCGGGTTTTGCACGGGAAATTGCCCAATTAACCCACAAAACGTTGCCAAAATAAGCGCAAAGAATAAAAAATAATCACTCGGAAAATTATTTTAAATTTCCCCTTGTCAGCCTGAAATAACTCCCTATAATGCGCCTCCACTGACACGGAACAACGGATTACACGCCGCCGGGTCAGCGGAGAAAAGCGTAAATAAACGCTTGACTCTGAAGCGGGATAGCGTAATATGCACACCCCGCGCCGCTGAGAAAAAGCGAAGCGGCACTG